>CAZVNK010000221.1:0-5443 GCA_964628115.1 uncultured Ignavibacteriaceae bacterium
ATCCACCATAACGCATCCTCGTCATCCGGTGAGAGCAAACCTCTCTTTAATCATGCAACGCAGTTTCAGGACGGCTTTGGTGTGAATCTGGGACACGCGCGATTCCGAAATCGACATCACCTCGCCGATTTCCTTGAGGGTCAATTCCTCGAAATAGTACAGCGCGATCACCAGCTTCTCCTGCTCGGTGAGCTTTTCCATGGCCGTAACCAAAAACGAACGCAATTCCAGTTTTTCCAAATCACCCAGCGCGGACGCGCGCGAGGTATCCTTGACGGTTTCGATACGTGGCACCTGATGGTTATCCTCCTCTTTGTACACGGTCTCATCGAGCGAGAGCAGGGAGCTGTTGCACACGTCTCCCATCGCCAGCATCAGCTCTTCGATGGTGTATCCCAGCTTGTCGGGCAGCTCGGCGTTACTGGGTTTGCGACCGTTGTCATTCTCAAGCGATACCACCGCGCGCTCGATCTCCCGGGAGCGGGCCCGGGTTGACCGCGGAACCCAGTCGAGGGCTCGCAGTTCGTCAAGAATGGCACCGCGAATACGCGGCACCGCATACGTTTCAAATTTCACGCCTCGATCGGGATCGAAATTGCTGAAAGCCTCCACCAGGCCGATGACGCCGGTGTTGACCAAATCGGACAATTCGACCGATCTCGGAAAACCAATCGCCATGCGTCCCGCCACGTTGCGAACCAGCGGAAGATATTTCTTCAGCAGTTTGGCCCGCAGGTCGGGACAACCGGAACGATGATAACGCAACCAGTCCAGAGTGGCATCAGACGGTTTCTTCGTCTGGCGGCGTGTCTCCGCGACTTTGAACACCGAGACCCGCTGCGTCTTGGTTCCCTTCGTTCCCCCCCGTTTCGAACGTTCTTTTTGCGTGCTAATCATAAGAATGCTATTCCCTTATATCGGCTAAAAAGGTTTCGGAATTTACCGGTTGACTGGTCGAAATCGCCGCGCCCAATCCGGAAACGGCCATTTCGCGCTGAACGTATTCGGCAAGCGCCTTCAGGCCGGCCATGACCGGCGCGTCGGCGTTGATATCCGTTACGGCGGCCTGTTTGCCCACCGCGTCGCTAACGTTTTTATCTTCAAGCAGATATCCGGCAGAAAACGGCACTTTCCGGAGGAATTTGCCGGCCAGATGAATCAGTTTGCGTCGGATGTATTCGGCATCGTTGCCGTTCTGCGCCCGATTGACCAGAATATGCGCGGTCGAATACCGCCCGGCATTGGCCAGAAACTTGAACAGACCGTATCCGTCGGAGATAGCGGTCAGTTCCGGAACCACCACGATCAGATTGATATCGGCCACGCCGGTGACTTGCGAAATGATGTCTATATTGCCCGACGGCGTATCGAGCAGGATCACGTCATAGGCGCCGCTTTCCTCCGAAAGCCGTTTCAGAACGTCACTCAATACTATTTCAGCCGAGTCGACGTCGCTTTCATAAGCCGACGGTGTCGCGACCAAATTGAAGTTTTCCGTAATCGACGTCACGACCGCCGCGATATTCGTTTCGGCGGTCATGGCGGTAACGGGAATACCCGTCGGAATCACATTGGCCAGCAGATGGACATTGCCGAAATGGCGGTCGCAATCGACGAGCAGGGTTTTCCTGCCGGTGTCGGCCAATTGCCGGGCCAGGTTAAAAGCGATAACCGATTTACCGACTCCGCCCTTGCCTGAAACCAGGGCCGCCATCAACGGACGACGGGGTCGAACGGTTCCGGTTAACGTCATTCTATTCATTATGCCCTCCCCTGCCGTTTAGCAGTCCGGCCGCGATGAGATCGGGATCGGGTGCGTGCAAACGTCCCACGCCTCCCGGCGCATCGGTGACAAAGGCCAGCGGGATATCGAGATATTTTGTCATGGCAGTGATTCCGCCCCAGCGGTTGACTTCATCGAGATGGCTGGCAAGCAAATGCGTGGGGCCAATCGAATCGAACGTCGTCACCGCGTCGATCAGGTCATTGGCGCGCGTTGCGACCGAGAAGACCAGGAAGATCACATCGGGATTCAGACATTGCACCATCCGCGAGAAATCCGGATCGGATGAGGGGGACAGCGGAATCGACGGGGTGTCGACCAGCAGTATCGTGTCGCGGTTTTTTGTGGTGCCGGTACGGTCGATCGCCTCCAGCGGAATTTCGAGAATATCGGCATAGCCGCCGATTTCCTCGTACGCGGAGATTTTTCTGTCATCGAGCGACGCCAGCTTGACCTTTTTCCGCATATTGACCGTCAGATCGGCCGCCAGTTTGGCCAGCGCCGAGGTTTTGCCCGATCCGCTGGGACCGACAAAAGCCACGGTCAGACCGGGATGAAAGTCGATTTCAGAGGCGACAACGGTGCACAAATCGTCGCGGATAACGCTTCGGATAACGTCGGCCGGAACGGATTCCGGTCTTAGATACGATTCGGCATCCGATACGTACTGCCGGGCGATATCGAGCGGCACGTCGGCGTCCACCAGTTCCAAAAATGCCGGAAGCAATCGCGGATCGCAATCCTGCGGTGACACCGGGGAACGCTGGGCCTGCAACATGAAATTCAATGTTTTATCGAGACGAGAGCCCAGATCGACGGTCGGCTTTTGCGGGTCGGCCGATTGCGTCGTCAGAACGGGAGGTTCGTCGGCCTCGGCCGCGATGTCCGCCATACTCCGCGCGGATACCGGCTTTCGGGTCGCCGCTTCATCGATACAGGCGGTAACTTCAACCCGTTTTCCGACCGGGTTACCCGGTTCCGTTCCGCTTAAGCGGGTTCGCAAGATGACGGCGTCACTGCCCATTTCCTCCCTGATCAGTTTCAGGGCGGCGGCAACCGTCGCGGCGGTGAATGATTTAATGATCATTATCCAGCCTCACTACTCCGTTGGAGACAACCTCCACGTTATTGGTAATTTCGTTGTACGACAGGACGACCAACTGCGGATAGGCGGTTTCGGTGAGTCGTCTGACGGCAAGGCGAATGTTCGGCGAACACAGACAGATCGGATTCTGCCCGGCAGAGTTCATGCGTTCGACTTCGGCGCCGATGGCTTTGAGCAGACGTTCCGAATCGGCGGGTGACGTCACCAGCATCAATCCCTGCTTGGTATTCTGCACGGCATCGGTAAGCATTTGCTCAACCGTCGGGTCTATCGTAAACACGGTAATCTTGTTCTTCTGATCTCGGTGCATGTCGGAGATCTGCCATTTCAGCGCCATCCGCACGTATTCCGAGAGAATGTCGGGTTCCTTGGTGGCCCCGTAGTAATCGGTAATGGTTTCCACGATTGTCGGCAGGTTGCGAATCGGAACGCGTTCCGTCAGCAGGGTCTGCAAAACTCTCTGCACCACCGACAGCGGCACCACGTCGGGAATAACCCCTTGCACCAGAGTGGGATTGTCTTCCTTGAGCGTCTCGATCAGGTGCGCGACGTCCTGCCGCGTCAGTAAATCGGCGCCGTTGGTGCGGATAACTTCGGTCAGATGCGTCGCCACCACGGCCGACGGTTCCACGATGGTATAACCGCGACTCTCGGCCACGTCTTTCAGGTTGGGAATAATCCAGAGCGCGTTCAGTCCGAACGCCGGTTCGGTGGTTCGGAATCCCTCGAGATCATTGCGGCCCGTTCCGGGATTGATCGCCCGCACATGATCCAGCATCAGTTCGTACGAGGCAAGGGGCATTCCCTTGATCTTGATCCGATACTGATTCGGGCTGAGTTGGATATTGTCGCGGATGCGAATCGGCGGAACGATAATGCCCATATCAAGAGCCATCTGACGGCGTATTGCGGCCACGCGATCCAGCAGATCGCCGCCCTGATTGGTATCCACCAGCGGAATCAGACCATAGCCGATTTCGACTTCCAGCAAATCGACTTTCAATAAATCTTCGGTGCGTTCCGGTTCCGGTCCGGAGCCTTCCTCGGCTTTCGCCAGCTTTTCTTCCTGTTCTTTTTTCTTGAGACTTTCATTGGCCAGATAGCCCACCACCCCGACCAGCGCCCCCAGCATCAAAAACGGCACCGTCGGCATACCGGGAACCATCCCGAACATGATCAGCATGCCGGCCGCGACCAGAATGGCCCGTGGTTGACGGGTGAGTTGCGAAGTCAGATCCGATCCCATGTTGGAATCGGAGGCGGCTCGCGTGACGATAATACCGGCCGAGGTCGATACGATCAGCGCGGGAATCTGGGTAACGAGGCCGTCACCGATCGAAAGCAGGGTATACGTGCGCATCGCCTCGCTGACCGAATTGCCGTGCATCATGACGCCGATAACAATGCCGCCGACGATGTTGATCATGGTGATCAGAATGCCGGCAATAGCGTCGCCCCGCACGAATTTCGAGGCGCCGTCCATCGCACCGTAAAAATCGGCCTCTTTGGAAATATTCTCGCGTCGAGTCCGGGCCTCTTTTTCGTCGATCAGTCCGGCGTTGAGATCGGCGTCGATCGCCATCTGCTTGCCCGGCATGGCATCCAGAGTGAATCGCGCGGCGACTTCCGAAATACGTCCCGAGCCCTTGGTGATCACGACGAACTGGATGATGACCAGAATGACGAAAATGATAAAACCGACCACGTAATTGCCGCGAACGACAAAATTGCCGAACGAGTTGATCACTTCACCGGCGTACCCGGTGCCCAGAATCAGGCGGGTGGACGCGACGTTGAGCGCCAGGCGCATCAACGTGACGATCAACAGCATGCCCGGAAACACCGAGAGATCGAGCGGGCTTTTGACATACAGCGTCGAAAGCAGGACCACCAGCGAGAAGGTGATATTGAACGCCAGCGCGAAATCCAGCATGCCCGGCGGGAGCGGAATGACCAGCACCATGATGATGCCGACCACGCCGATCGCCAGCACGATATCGGAGCGCCGATTCAGACTATTCAAGAAACCGGTATTGCCGTCATCCATCGTTTACACCTTCGATTCCTGGAGTCGAAAGACGTACGCCAACACTTCGGCGACCGCCTTGTATAGTTTTGCGGGGACATTGGAACCGATGTCGCACATTTCGAACAAGGCCCGCGCCAGCGGCTTGTTTTCGACAATCGGCACCCCGGCGTCTTTTGCGATTTCCTTGATGCGTTGCGCCACCAGGCGTTGGCCCTTGGCGATCACCATCGGCGCATCCATGTAATCCGGCTTGTACTTCAAAGCCACCGCGAGATGGGTCGGGTTGGTGATCACCACGTCGGCATCGGGGATTTCCTGCATCATGCGTTTGCGCGACATCTCGCGTTGCATGCGGCGAATGCGCATTTTGGTTTCCGGCGATCCGTCGGTATCCTTGGATTCGTCGCGGATGTCCTGCTTGCTCATGCGAATATTTTTTTCGAAATCGTATTTCTGGAAAGCGTAATCGAGCAGGGCCAGAATCATGATGTCCGCGCCGATTTTGAGAGTCGTGGTCAGTGCGATT
>CAZVNK010000222.1:0-5436 GCA_964628115.1 uncultured Ignavibacteriaceae bacterium
TCACGATCCGATCCACCGAACGGACAGTCAACGGTTCGCCGCGATAGTTCAACAGAAAATACCCGCCGTGAAACGTGTCCGTGCCCACGAATCGTTCGCGAAGTTCGAGATAGTGCCCAAGATCGCCGGAGATCCCGTCACCGTACGGCACCATGCGCTCCTTGTTGCCTTTTCCGATCACGGTGAGAATTCCGCGTTCGAAATCGATATCGGAGAGTCTCAGCGACGCCATTTCCGCCCGACGAATTCCCGACAGGTAAAACAGTGAGACCATAATATAGTCGCGCCAGGCCAGATAGGAATCGCGTTCGAGATAGCCGAACAACTCGGCGGCTTCTTTCTGCGAAAGAAATTCCGGGATTTTCTCCCGGTATTTGAGTTTGCTGAGTTTGCAGTCGTACTGTCGATATTTTTTGTTTTGGGCAAGATAGCGTTGAAATCCGGCCAAGGCAGATATGAATCCCGCCAGCGTCCGCACCGACACGCCCTCGGCGCGCCGTTGACTCAGGTATTTCCGCAGGAGAATGCCGTTGAGTTTCGGCTCCGGTTTGGCCTGCGCGTATTCCTTTTCCAGAAACGCCACCCACGGCTCCAGCCCGATTCGATAGGTTTTGATCGAACCGGCTGAAAGCCCGCGCTTTTCAGCCAGATTGGTCAAATATTGTATCAACGCTTTTTTCAGCATACGACATAATACGTGAAAGGAAAATTGAAATCAAATCAAAACTGGAAACGGCATGCGGACACGACCAAAGATTCCGGAATCATTCTTCTTCGGAATGGACTTTATTCTTGCATTCGGGGCAGTACAGATAATCGCCTTTGACTTTCGAGGTCTTTTCCACGAGATAATTGTTTTTGCATGCGGGACATTCCTGATTGACCGGCTTGTACCAGCTTGCAAAATCGCATTTGGGATAATTGGAACATCCCCAGAACACCTTGCCGCGCTTGGTGCGCCGTTCGCTGATCTGCCCGCCGCAGTTTTCTCGCGGACAGGTGATCCCGGTCGGAAGCGCCTTGGTGTTCTTGCATTTGGGATAATTGGCGCAGGCCATGAATTTGCCGAATCGCCCTTCCCGGATAACCATCTTGCCGCCGCATTTCTCACAGGTTTCATCGGTTTCGACTATCTCGTTCTCGCCGTTAAGCGGGCGGGTGGTTTTGCATTCCGGGTAGGCCGAGCAGGCCAGAAAACGTCCGTTGCGTCCCCATTTGATCACCATCGGGGAACCGCAGTTTTCGCAGACCTCGTCGGTTTTCTCGGTGATCGAGTCCTTGATTTCCTGTTGACGCGAGGTTGCGGCATCAAGCGTTTCATTGAGCGGCTGATAGAAATCGCGCACTATCGACACCCATTCTTCCTGCCCAGATTCGATCCGGTCGAGATCGGATTCCATGTTTGCGGTAAACCGGACGTTAAACAGGTCGGGGAAATTCTCCACGAGAATTTTATTTACTGTTTTTCCGAGTTCGGTCGGCGACAAACGGCGTTCGGCCAACTCGACATATTTTCGATCCAGCAGAGTGGAGATAATATTGGCGTAGGTCGACGGCCGTCCGATCCCGTCGGCTTCCAGCGTCCGCACCAGCATCGCCTGCGAGAATCGGGCCGGCGGCTTGGTGAAATGCTGGCTGGGTTGCACCTCAAGTAGATTCAGCGTATCGCCCTGTTTGAGATCGGGAATGGAATCGACCAGGCCGTTTTCGCCGTTCTGGCCGTTGTCTTTGGCCTCTTCGTATAATTTCAAAAAACCGTCGAATTTCAACGACTGGGAATTGGCGCTGAAACGATATTTGCCGGCATTGATTACCACGGCGGTGGTGTTATAGACGGCGGGTGTCATCTGGCTGGCCAGAAAACGATTCCAAATCAGCGTGTACAGCCGCAATTGATCTCTGGTCAAATTCTTTTTCAATGAATCGGGCGTATGATCGAGATAGGTGGGACGGATTGCCTCGTGGGCATCCTGACTCCCCTTGCGGGCTTTGTAATGAATCGCCTTTTCGGGAAGATAATCATTGCCGTATTCTTTTTCGATATATTCCCGGGCGGCCTGCAAGGCGGATTCGGCGATACGGGTCGAATCGGTTCGCATATACGTGATCAAACCGGTCGGGCCTTCATCGCCCAGTTCCACGCCCTCATATAATTGCTGGGCGATCATCATGGTTTTCTTGGGAGAAAAATACAAGGCGCGGTCCGCATCCTGCTGAAGAGTGCTGGTGATAAACGGCGGAAGCGGTTTGCGTTTCTTTTCGGAGTGCTTGACCTCATCGACCACAAACGGAGTCTTGCTCAAGTCTTCTTTTATACTCAGTGCCGTTTGTTCATCGCCGACCGTCGGTTTATCGCCGTCGATTTTGACCATTTTGGCCAGAAGTTGAACTTTGTCCTTGTCTTCCAGAAGGGCCCGGATTTCCCAGTATTCCTCCTGGACGAAGGCTTCGATTTCCGCTTCCCGTTCGCAGATAATCCGCAAAGCCACCGACTGCACCCGTCCGGCGGATAGTCCCCTGCCGATGGTTTTCCACAGCAGTGGCGAGACTTTATAGCCGACCAGTCGATCCAGCACCCGTCGCGCCTGCTGGGCGTCGACTTTGTGCAGGTCGATTTGACGGGGATTGGCGATCGCATTGAGCACCGCCGATTTGGTGATTTCGTTGAACGTCACTCGGGCGATTTGCTTGGAGTCTTTTAACTGCTGGGCGACGTGCCAGGCAATGGCCTCACCCTCGCGATCCGGATCGGGGGCGAGATAGATGGTTTCCGAATTTTTTGCGGCGTCGCGAAGTTTCTTGATAACCTTCTGCTTGCCCTTGATCGTGACATACTGCACTTTGAATCCGTCGTCGGTATCGACACCGAGCTTGGATTTGGGCAGATCACGAATATGTCCGATGGTCGACTGAACGTCGAAACTCCTGCCCAGGAATTTCTTCAACGTTTTCGACTTCGCCGGTGACTCAACTATCAGCAGGTTTTTTGCCATGATGCGTTCTTATTCTGTTACTCCGGTTCCGCGGCGGAATTTCACTTTTCCTTCCATGACGTCCATCAACGCCAGCGAGGTCACTTTACGGCCGTCGATGGTGACGTCTTCCTCCGCCATGCGTTCCAATTGCGCCAAGCGGAGCGAATTGATCTGTCGCGCCCGCTGGGAGGCAATCAGCACCGCTTCGTAGCGATTTCGCGTCACCTTGTCGATTTCCTCAAAAGAAAATTTCGGCATTGTTCCTCCAATGAATGTATCTACCTAACCGATGATTCGTTTGATTTGTTCCACATCCAGATTTTGCTTTCGGCAGTGTAGCGACTTGATAATCATATCGACTTCATTGACCGCAACATCCAGATCGTTGTTGACCACGACGTATTCAAATCTATTGAACAGCTTCATTTCCTCTTCCGCGCGCATGCGACGAATTCGTAACTGCTTATCGTCCTCGGTGCCTCTTCGCTTTAGCCGCCGCCGTAATTCAGCCTTTCCGGGCGGCAAAATAAAGATCAGCGCCGCGGTGGGGTATTGCTTTTTCAGCTTGAACGCCCCCTTGACGTCGACGTCGAGTATCATCACGCCGCCGGTGCGAAGCGTATTGTCGAGAAATTTCCGGGGAGTTCCGTAACGATGCTGATGAACCACGCACGATTCGGCAAATTCGCCCTTTTTCTGCATCGCGGAAAACGTCTCACGATCGACAAAATAGTATTCCCGGCCGTTACGCTCGTTTTTTCGGGCCGGACGAGTCGTGTAGGAAATCGAAAACCGCCACTCGTTTTTTTTATTTCTCTGCAACAGTTTGCGACAGATCGAGCTTTTCCCTCCTCCGGAGGGGGATGAAATGATGACTATTTTACCCTTCTGTCCTGTCTGCATGGCGGTTGTTTCGTTCTCGTGCGGTTATTCTATGTTTTGAACCTGTTCTCTGATTCGCTCGATTTCTTCTTTTAATTCGACCACCAGATGCGAAATTTCCGGATTGGCTGATTTCGCGCCGATGGTATTGGCCTCGCGATTCAATTCCTGCAAAATGAAATTGAGACGACGGCCGACCGCTACCGTCTGAGCGATATCGGATTTAAACTGCGCCAGATGGCTGGCGAATCGAACACACTCCTCACTGATATCGGCTCGTTCGGTCATATACGCCACTTCCTCTTCGAGACGCACTTTATCGATCCGTGGTTTGTCGAGTAGTTCATTGATACGGCGGCTGAGTTTGTCGCGATACATGTCGAAATTTTTGTTGGCGAGTCCACCGATTTTTTTGATTCCCTCGCGAAGCACTTTCAGGCGCGCCGTCATATCCTTTTTCAGGTTGGCGCCCTCGCGCTTGCGCATGGCGATCAAATCATCCAGCGCTTTGACGGTCGCCTTTTGCAAATACGGCCAGACTTTTTTCTCGAGATCCTCGGCCTTGGCGACTTTGAACAGGTCGGGAAACGCCAGAAAATGTCCCATTTCGATCTCACCGCTCAATTTGTAACGCTTTTTCAACGCCAGCAGTTGCCGATGAATATCATCGGCCAGACTGCGATTCAAAACGACACGGTCGATTCCGAAACCGTAGTCTTCGTAATTTATGGTGACGTTCAGTCTGCCCCGTTGCAAACGACCGCACACCAGTTCCTTGAGTCGCGGCTCCATGAACGTCAATTGCCGGGGCAATCGGAACACGCATTCCAGATACCGATTGTTCACCGATGATATTTCAACGGAGACGGTAATCTGTTTGGTTCTGAGGTCGGCTCTTCAAAATCCTGTCATCGAATACATAATTTCTCACCCTGCTTTGAAAATCAGGCCGTAATAATAGTAATAATTCTCGACTTGTCAACTATTGATGATGATCTAATCGCCCATTGCCAAGATTTCTGCCCCGAACCATGCTGAACACCGCCGCGATTATGATAATGAATATCATCAGGTTATACACCGAATGATACGCCGCCATGAAGGCTTGGGTCTCATCCGAGCCGCGTTCGATCATTTGACTGCGATACAAACCGAAAACGGCAATCGCCAGCCCCACGCCGAATGTAAGGCCCAGGGTTCGAATCGTCGCCAGAATTCCCGCCGCCGATCCCAACTGCTTTTTGTTGACCGAACCCATGATACTCGACGTGTTGGGCGTGGAAAATATCCCCATGCCGATCCCGATCAGTAAAAGCACGCCGATCACATGCCAAGTTTCGGCGGAGGGTGTCAGCAGGCGCAGAAAATAAACGCCCAGAATCATAATCACGACGCCCAGCGTTGAAATCAGCCGGGCCTGTAATTTATCCGACAAATATCCGGCCAGCGGAGCCATGAAAAAGCCGCATACCGGTATGGTCATTAAATAGGTCCCGACCCGATCCGGAGTCAGATGACGCACCTGCTCAAGATAAAACGGCATCAGATAATTAATTCCTGCAAAACTGAAGAACACAAG
>CAZVNK010000223.1:0-5435 GCA_964628115.1 uncultured Ignavibacteriaceae bacterium
ACCAGTTTGACATCAGCATCCCCGCCAGACCGCAGATCGGATAGATCAGCAGGGTTTCATAGCGCAGGGGTCGGTAATTCCAGATCATCAGCGCACCGTACGCCGCGATACTCAGCGCGATCAGAAACACCGTTCCGGGATTAATACCGAACAGCTTGTTTTTCCATCCCTCACGAGTCAGTGCCCGATAGAAAAAGACCAGCACCATCGCCCACGCCAACAATGCCGGAGCCGGCATTTTCTGGAACAACTTGCTCGTGGCCCCGAACGTCATGTACTTGTATAAAAAGAAATCGACCGATTTCAGGCCGTCCGGCGAACCGTACAATCCCATCGCCTGCTCCTGCAAGTACCCCTCCACCGACGAGGTCATGGGGCGATAACTGAAAAAATACCAAAACACGGTCAGCGCGATCATCCCGAACCAGAAAAACGCGTACCGTCTCAGAAATGCCCGCACGTCGTCACGATAGTCATGATAGTACTCGTACAGCATGAAACAAACGAACGGAAACAGGTACACCAGTCCGATCATCTTGCTGAAAAATATCCCGACTCCGAGCATCATCCCCGCCAATATGGCCGGAATCGCCCGCCTCGTATACACCAGTAGCGTAATCGCCAGCGCCGTGAAACAGGTCATGCTGTTTTCCAGAAACGGGTACCGGCCGAAAAATATTTGATTGTAATCGAACGCGATAAAAAGCAGATAACACAGCGCCGCGACGTTCCCCGCGAGCCGCCGCACGATAAAATAAAACAACAGAAGCGTCGAAAACGAAAGCAGTAATCCCGCCAGGTTGGCCTGCACGTATCCCACTCCGGCGATCTTGAATATCAAAAATGAGACCAACGTGACCGCCGATTTCAGGAAAAACACCAGCCGGAAATCGTGCAGGGGATTGAAATCCCCCCACAACACCAGATTCCGCGCGAACGAGATGTACTGCGCCGGATCGGTATATACCGCACTGCTGTATGCGAGATCGAGCGGCGGATCGGCTGACAGATAGTGCAATCGCAAAAAAAGCGCGATCCCCGTCAGTGCGATAAACGCGACGGCTTCAGTTTTTAAGCCGAAGGGTGTCTTGATACTCTTTTCCAAAGAACTCCCTGATTTTGGCGGCGATATAGCCGATTTCCTCGTCAGTCAGTTCCGGGTAAATCGGCAGTGACAGAATCGTCTGCGCCAGTTTCTCGGTCACCGGGAAGGAGTCGCTCTTCAGGCCCGCTTCGGTATACGCTTTCTGCTGATGTATCGGAATCGGGTAATGAATCAGCGTCGGAATACCGTTGCGTGACAAAAACTGCTGAAGTTCGTTACGCACGTCCGATTCCACCACGAACTGATGATACACCTGATAGAAATGCTTGAATTCGCGCGGAAGCTTCAGCGGCAGACCGCTCAATTCCTCGCGATACCGTCCCGCCACCCGGTTGCGACCGCGATTCCAGGCATCGAGGTATTTCAATTTCACGCCGAGCACCGCCCCCTGAATGCCTTCCATGCGGGCATTGTATCCGAAATGATCGTGGAAATACTTTCGTTCCGAACCGTGATCGCGGAGTCTGCGGATTTTCGCGGCCAACTGCTTGTCCGAGGTCACGATCGCGCCACCCTCACCGTATGCCCCGAGATTCTTGGCCGGGTAAAACGAAAATCCCGCCGCGATGCCGTATGAACCCGCCGGGCGGTCTTTCTGCCGCGCCCCGTGCGCCTGCGCGGAATCCTCGATCACGTAAAGATTGTGCCGTTCCGCGATCGCCAAAATCCTGTCCATATCGACCATACAGCCGTACAAATGCACCGGCATGATCGCTTTGGTTTTGTCCGTGATCGCTGATTCGATCTGATCCATATCGATCAGCCGCGTGGCCGGATCGACATCGACCAGCACCGGCGTGGCGCCGGTTTCCACGATCGCCGCAACCGTCGCGATAAACGTGTTGGCCGCCGTGATCACCTCGTCGCCCGGGCCGATTCCCAGTGCTTTCAGCGGCAAGAGCAGAGCCGACGTGCCGGAATTGACCGCAATCGTCTCTTTCGACGCGCAATACTCGGCAAACGCCTCCTCGAACCGTTTTACCGACGGTCCCAGAACGAAGGCCGAATTGTTGATCACTTCGGAAATCGCACGATCGACTTCATCTTTTATCGAATGATATTGAGCCTGTAAATCGATGAATTTGATATCCATAACCTGTTGCCTTACCTTAAATTTCCCGCAAACATAATATACCTGCCCACTCAAGTCAAGCCTTTGTCGGCAAAGCGGAGAACGGAAAATCCCACAGCGCCGCCGCTCGCGCCGGCATTGAAGGAGTCTTCACGCGAACCGCAACGACACGTTGTTCAAATCATCGTTATGATATATCCATATTAAGATATCAAAATGGAACAATCGGCGGGGGTGATTCGTTAAAAGAGATAATTGACAGATAAAAAGACCATTTTTTTGCATACCTCTCTTTAATGGTCATGACAGCCCCTTGCTTTAACGCAAGGGGCTTTTTGGTTGATTGATAATTTATAAAAAAAACCGACCCGGCGAAAACCAAGTCGGTTTGCTATGCTTGTAATGTCAGGCTATCGGTTTAATAGATATATGCAATCAAATCCAGAATATCCAGCAGGTTGATCGCTTCGTCGACGTTGACATCGCCCCTCTCAAGCGGATCGGGCGCCGGGCCTTCCTGATACACGTAATCGATCAGGAACAATATATCCAGAAGATTGGTTGCGCCGTCGCCGTTGACATCGTAATCGGGAGGATCGCCGACCGTCCACCCGGTCAGCCGCGCCATCAACAGCCACCAGACATGCCCTTTCTGCATGCAGTTGAAACAATGCGAATGCGCGCAGGCGCAGTCATCGCCGCAATCGTGAGACGTTTCCACGCACCAGTCACTGCACCACCCGCAGGCATCGCTCTCGTCAGGATAATAATTGCCGTCCGGGTCCCATGACTCGATATCCGCAAAATCGAAAAGCACTTCGTTATTGGCTGAGCAATACGCCCGAATTTGATTGTTGTGACGATACACGTTCCCCTCGGGGCCTTCCCCGTTCAGACGACCGGTCTGGAACACGAACGTCACGTTGGGATATGCGTCGTCAAGTTCCGTCATCTTCTCACAATAGACTTGCGTCTGCTCCTCGGTGTAATACTGATGCTCCCAGCACCACGAAATACTCGCGATTTTGCATTCCGGGTGATTGTCCAGATAATACCGAAACGACGGCGCCCAGGTGGTGTCCCCGTCGGTGCCCACATGACTTGACACCTCCGTCACCTGAGTAGTGGCGTAATCCGGCCATCCTTCCGCGTCGCGCATATACACCATGCCGCTTAAAATTTGCCCGCCATGCGAGGTGTGATGATAGTAAAACGGGTAATTGTCCATGATATCCTGTTTGACCGTGTCGGGAATAGTCTGATACAATTCGAAATTGTCCCCGGTGCACCAGGTGTGATCGGCGGTAATGCTTTGAGCCGCCGCAAATGGGGCCGTTAAGAGAATGGTGATGACAAGAAAAACGAGCCCTAAGCTTGATGTGGGATTGACTCCCTTATGCATGTTACCTCCGGCGTGTAAGCTTAGTTATGGTAAGTACTATTCGCAAAGAATATAAAGAATATACAGGCAATGTCCATATTCAACAAGCATTATTTCCCTCACACCGGGCGTTTTCTCACGGGAATAGATGAACCGCCCCCTACCATCGTTATTATAATTCTACTGGCCAGTAAACGTATGCAATTAAATGCATTATATCCGCAACATCGACGGTTCCGTCATCGTCGAAATCCGCCTTATCCACCGGTTCGGGAGCCGGGCCGTCCTGGAACATATAGACGATTAAAAACAGAATGTCGAGCAGGTTTATATCACCATCGTTATTGATATCATAATCCGGCGTATCCGCGAACGTCCACCCGGTCAGCCGCGCCATCAACAGCCACCAGACATGCCCTTTCTGCCAGCAGTTGAAACAATGCGAATGCGCGCAGGCGCAGTCATCGCCGCAATCGTGAGACGTTTCCACGCACCAGTCACTGCACCACCCGCAGGCATCGCTCTCGTCAGGATAATAATTGCCGTCCGGGTCCCATGACTCGATATCCGCAAAATCGAAAAGCACTTCGTTATTGGCTGAGCAATACGCCCGAATTTGATTGTTGTGACGATACACGTTCCCCTCGGGGCCTTCCCCGTTCAGACGACCGGTCTGGAACACGAACGTCACGTTGGGATATGCGTCGTCAAGTTCCGTCATCTTCTCACAATAGACTTGCGTCTGCTCCTCGGTGTAATACTGATGCTCCCAGCACCACGAAATACTCGCGATTTTGCATTCCGGGTGATTGTCCAGATAATACCGAAACGACGGCGCCCAGGTGGTGTCCCCGTCGGTGCCCACATGACTTGACACCTCCGTCACCTGAGTAGTGGCGTAATCCGGCCATCCTTCCGCGTCGCGCATATACACCATGCCGCTTAAAATTTGCCCGCCATGCGAGGTGTGATGATAGTAAAACGGGTAATTGTCCATGATATCCTGTTTGACCGTGTCGGGAATAGTCTGATACAATTCGAAATTGTCACCGGTGCACCACGTGTGATCGGCGGTAATGCTTTGAGCCGCCGCAAATGGGGCCGTTAATAGAATGGTAATAGTTAGAAAAACGAGTCCTGAACCTGACATAAAATTCATTCCCTTATTCATGTTTCCTCCGGTAAGAACGCTTAGCCCGGCAAGTATTGATGATAATATTGGTCTATTAATATCCACATTCAACAAGTTTTTTACTCCCGATGAATAAAAATTTACATAGGTCTATTATATCCACGCTACAACCATGTTGATTATGCGCTCCACATCCATGCGGAAAACACCACTCGGCAAAACTCATATAAAACATATACAAAAGGCATCTGCTTTGCATCAATACCGGACAAGTAAGGTTTTTATTGTCTATTTGAGCGGGAAAGTGCAGAAAAATGCACTCTTTTTAATATTTGACGGCATTAATTGACAACGAAATACATCTATAACATGAATACTGGCAATAACTGACTAATACCAACCGCATTTTTATTAATTAAGAATGGAGGACATTCCATGCTCAAGTCAACGGGATTGTTTATCTTGTCACTTATCCTGATCATCGCCATGGTCGGATGCGAGAATGAACCCGATCTGTTAACCTCCCCTGACATGTCATCTCTGCATTCTCTTGCCGCCGGATTGGCTGTGCCCGAGGGCGCCACATTGGAATCGGCGGTCTTTGTCGTCTATGTCATTCGCGCCAACGGTCAGCCCATCGATTTCCACCGCATCAATGCCCCGTGGGAAGAAATGACGGTGACCTGGAACAATTTCGGCGGGGCCTATGAAACAGAAGTGGTGACCACGTTCACTCCCACCGAAG
>CAZVNK010000224.1:0-2860 GCA_964628115.1 uncultured Ignavibacteriaceae bacterium
AAAACTCAGGATCTTCGACAGGGGTCTTGACCTGCTCTTACTGCTGATTCGTTGTGACCCTTCGTAAAGCTCAGGGTTTAAATATCTGCTGATTCGTTGCGACCCTTCGTAAAGCTCAGGGTTTAAATATCTGCTGATTCGTGCGACCCTTCGCTTTGCTTGGGATTTACCCTTCGCTTCGCTCAGGGTTTAAATATCTGCTGATTCGTGCGACCCTTCGCTTCGCTCAGGGTTTAAGAGCCAGTAACTCGTTTCACTCGAACTGGCTCTAAAAGCGGAGAGGCTGGGATTCGAACCCAGGGTACCCAAAAGGGTACACGTGCTCTCCAGGCACGCTCCTTCGACCACTCGGACACCTCTCCGGTAGATTCGTTGAACCCGCAACGGATTGGCGGATCGCCGCCCGTCACGGAAAGACATAATGTAGTCAAAATGATGAATAAATCAAGAAAATTCGCATTACCCGATAGACTGCTCGGATGAATAAATCAAGAAAACTCGCACTATCCGACAAACTGTTCGGCGGAGTTGAAAAAGCGACGAATCGCCATCTCCCCCGCGATAATCGAGGCGATCGACACCGATGAAATCAGCATGTAGCCGACGATCACCTGGATCAGCACCGCCTCCAGCGGCGATGCTCCCGCCAGGATCATACCGGTCATGGCCCCGGGCAGAGCCACGATCCCGACCGTTTTCATGAAATTGAGAATCGAGATCATTCCGGCCCTGACGGCGTCACGGTAGAATTTCAGTGAGGCCTGACGCCAGGTCTTGCCAAGCGCCAACGCCGTTTCGACCGCCAAACGGTGGTCTTTGAGATCGGAACTGATCCGGTCGAATGTCACCGCGCCGGCATTCATGGTATTGGATATGATCATCCCGGCCAGCGGAATGATATAGCGCGCTTCAGGAGTGATAATCCGCAGAGCCAGCATCAAACCCAGCGTGACCATCGACCCGGCCGAAATCGACACCAGCGCGATCACGAATCCACCGGTGAAATGCTTGGCGCGCTGGGCGGCGGTATACGCGCCGACCACAGTCATCACCGCGACCGAGAGCGCCACCAGCCAGAAAGAACGCGTGTTGAATATAAATTCCAAAGCGTATCCGACCGCGACCAGCTGGACGAACGACCGCACCGTACCGAATCCGATCTCTCTGGCGACCGGGATTGACTTGATTTTCGCCAGTACGATTGCCAGAACCGCCAGCGCGGCGGCGGCCAGCACCTGTAAGTAGCCGGTTTCGATCATCGCAGTTCCCGGTTGATATATTTACGTGCAAGTTCGGATTCGGGATTTTTCAGCACCTTCTCGGTCTCCCCCGTCTCAACCAGCCGTCCTTTCACCAGAAACAACGTTTCACCGCCGAGACGGATTGCCTGATTGGGATGATGCGTGACAATGATCGTCGTCAGGCACAACTCTTCACTCAATCTCAGAATCAAATCTTCAATCGTCCGTGATGACGACGGATCCAGCGAGGCGGTCGGTTCGTCGAGAAGCACCACCTCCGGTTCCAGCGACAGCGCCCGGGCAATCGCCACCCGCTGTCGTTCGCCGCCGGAGATATCATCGGCGTCTTTCCCCGCAAACGATTCATCCAGCCCGACCCGCGTCAGCAGTCGGCCGATTTTATCATCGGTAAGATCACAACAGCAAAAGCGTAAATTGTCGCTCACCGTTCCGGGAAACAGATACGGCGTCTGGAACAGCATCGATACTTTGCGACGTAATTCGGTCGGTGGGTAATCCGCGAGCGGCTTGTCGAAAAAGCGGATTTCTCCCTCGGTCGGTTCATCGAGACGGTTCAGCAGACGCAGAAACGATGACTTTCCCGCACCCGACGGGCCGATCAGGTTGTAGATATGCGCCTTGTTGAATGCATAGGAGACGTTGTCGACGGTGCGGATGGCATTGCCGTTCTTGACGATTTGACGTCCGACCTTGCGGGCTTCGAGCACGACCGTATTCCGGCATGGTGACATGGCGACCGTTCAGCTTTCCTCACCGTCAAAATACAACATCCGATCGAGTAATTTGACATACTCCGACCAGCCGGTTCCGGTTTTTTCGCGGATGCGGTCGATCGCGCCCATCTTGGAATCGATCTCATCGGCATAGTACAGAATAAACGCTTCCGGTATCTGCGGGACTACCGGCGAGGCGTACTCGACGTGGCCGTGATGCGAAAGAATCATGTGTGGAAGCTTCGTCAGCAAGCGCGACGGGAAATCCGCGATATGGCCGGCGCGTTCGGCGATCAAATTGTCCGCGAGATTGATATGTCCCACCAGACGCCCCTCGTCGGAATAATCGATAAACGACGTGATCCGATATTGTCCGACCTTGCCCATATCGTGAAACAAACCACCGAAAATCAACAGGTCGCGGTCGAGAAAGGCGTATTTGTTCGACAAATCCAGGCAAAGCTCGGTGACATTGATGGAATGCTCGGCCAATCCGCCGACAAAGGCGTGATGCCACAGTTTCCCGGCGGCGGCCTTGATATAGGCGTCGAAAAACTCCGTATCCTCCCAGAACGATTGCATCAGGCTTTTAACATAGCTGTTTTCGACCCGGTCGGTCAGCGAGTGGATTTTCCCGCGCAATTCCTCATCGGAATATCGCGAGTGCGGCAAAATATCCGACAACTGAAACTCATCCGGTTTGGCCGTGCGCAGTTTGGCGATCCGCAACTGCCGTTTACCGCGATATTCGCCGACCGCCGCCTTGACCTTGACAACGTCGCCCTCCTGAAGCTCATCGACCGCGAACCGGTCCGGCTCCCACCAAACTCCCGGGATACGCCCCGAGGCATCGCCGAATTCGAACGAAATGTAGGTCGTGTTGTT
>CAZVNK010000224.1:2888-5428 GCA_964628115.1 uncultured Ignavibacteriaceae bacterium
CACGACATCATTGAGAACAAAATCTTTAATCATGGTCCACCCGATAAATATGCGAACGCAAGATACACACATTCGTAGAACGCGTAAAGTGATTTTTCTTTGTTACCGTCGACAAGTGATGTATATTTGCGCCTGACATGAAGATTCTCAACCGTTATATTCTCGCGGAACACATTCCGCCGTTTTTGTTTTCCGTGTTCATCATCACGGTTATTCTGGTTCTGGAAACCATACCCAAGATTATCGAAATGGTGGTCGACAAGGATATCCCCGCGCTGGTAGTGCTGGAGCTGATCTTTTTGAACCTGGCGTGGATGATCGCGTTGTCGGTGCCGATGGCGGTTTTAGTGGCGACCCTGCTGGCGTTCGGGCGAATGACCTCCGACACCGAAATCGTGGCGATCAAGGCATCGGGGATCAATCTTCTGCGGGTGCTGATTCCCCTGTTGATCGCCGCCGGGGCGCTGACCTGGGCAATGGTTGAGTTCAACGATAAAATCCTTCCCGAACTCAATCACCGGGCGCGGGTGCTGACCGGTGATATCCGGTCGATGCGTCCGACGTTGACTTTCCGCCCGGGGGTTTTCATTACCGACGTGTCGGGCTATATCATTCTTATCGAGGATATCAATCATGTCACTTCCGAAGTGACCGGCGTGCGCATCAACGAGACTAAAAATCCGAATCGGCCGCGTATTATCGTGGCCAAATCGGGACTGATGGAATTCATCGACAACGGCCAGACCGTGCGTTTCACTCTTTATGACGGCGAAATCCACATGCTCGACAGCAAGGAACCGGAAAATTACCGACGAGTCGCGTTTACCGAGCAGGTGATCAACGTCGGCGGTGTCGGTTCCGAACTGCAACGAAGCGAATCCAATTTCCGCACCGACCGCGAGATGAATATCGCCGACATGTGGGACGTGGTCGACAAGGCCCATAACGCCATAGATCCTTTCGCGACCCGTATCACAACCTCGGTCGACAATAAAATGAAATTTCTGTTTTCCGACACGCTGGATTACCCGGTCGATACGAGTTTGACCGACGAAAAGGCGCTGAAATTTCTCAAGGCCGACATGAACGCCATTCGCGACCGTATCAAACGCGACCGGGAGCAGATTCTTCAACAACGGAACATTATCAACAAATACATGATCGAGATTCACAAGAAATATTCCATCCCGGCGGCATCGTTCGCGTTCGTGCTGATCGGCGCGCCGCTTGCCATTCTGTCGAGACGCGGCGGGATGGGGATTTCGGTGACCATCTCGCTGATCATTTTCACGCTGTATTGGGCGTTTTTGATCGGCGGCGAGGATATCTCGGATCGCGGCATGCTCTCGCCTTTCTGGGCGATGTGGGCCGCCAATTTTCTCGTCGGCAGTATCGGTTTGTACCTGTTGGTGAAGGTCATCACCGAAAAACCGCTGTTTTCGTTTTTCAGGAAATAGGATGATTAAGCGAGTTGACCGATATCTTTTGCGCTATTTTATCACCTCTTTGGTGATGATCGCGCTGGCATTCGGCCTGCTGATCAACGCCATCAACATGATCGAGGAATTACGGCGGTTTATCGACAACAGCGTTCCGATCGGTGAGATCCTGACGTACTATGCTTATTTCTCCGGGTGGATTCTCAAATCGTTTCTGCCGGTGTTCGTTTTGCTGGCGGCGCTGATTTCGATCGGGATTCTGGCGCGGCGCAATGAAATCCTTGCGATGAAAGCCAGCGGCATCTCGCTGTATCGTATCGCGGAGCCTTTGCTGATATTTTCCTTCCTGCTCAGTGTCGGGCATATTTATTACAACGAGATCATTTTCCCGGAGCCGAACAAAAGGCGCGTGGAGATCAAGGAATTCGTCATCCGCAAGAACTCCCGCGAAGCCAAGCAGTCGCAACGGAATATTTACCGGCAGGTCAACCCCGATCTTTATTTTGTCATCAATTCCTACAACATCCCAACCATGACCGGCGAGGAGGTGAAAATATATCATCTCAATGAAAGCCGTCTGGCCGAACTGGTTACCGCCAAGACCATGAAGTACACCAGTCACAACTGGATGTTATATGACGGGGTGCGACGGATTTTCAGTGATACCGATGAAACATTTGTCGAATTCGATTCACTCAGCGCGGCGTATATTCAGGACAAACCGAAAGATTTCGAGGTTCCGCTGGGCAAACCGGAGGATATGGGTTATGCCGAACTGGAGCGATATATCGAATTGATGAAACGTATCGGCGGGCCGTACCGTCGCGAGTTGGTCGATTTGAAACTGAAAATATCCTTCCCGTTTGCGTCGTTCATCGTCATCCTGATCTGCGTCCCGATCGCATCGAATCCGAAACGCGGCGGGATCGCGGTATCGTTCGCGGTCGGCGCGGGGATCGCGCTGTTTTATTTCGTTTGTTTCAAGGTGCTTCAGTCACTGGGGTACAGCGGCACACTGTCCCCCGATCTCGCGGCCTGGCTGATCAACGGCATATTCCTGGTGGCGGGGCTGTTCATTCTGTTCACGGCGCGGAAGTAACC
>CAZVNK010000225.1:0-339 GCA_964628115.1 uncultured Ignavibacteriaceae bacterium
GTCTATCGAATGAGAAGGCGCATGTAGCTAACTCTTTTGATCGGTTTTAATATTCTTCCGAGCCCATCTTCTCTCTTCTAACCCCTTTACCATGATGAAAAACTACGTTTGATTGTAACTGAGGCTTTTTAGCCTATGAACAGTTTAATGTACGTCGGTTTTGATTATTCACAAAGATATTTTTCGTCAATAAAGATATTCGTGGGCGAGGAAATGAGATTGCCCCTCGAAACTCGGGATTTTCAACTTCGCTCGCTCGCAATGACGCGCGTAAATATCAAAAATACAAAAGAAGTTTAAAAGTTCATGCCGAAGAGTCTTGCGCTAGATAATGGCGCG
>CAZVNK010000225.1:349-4287 GCA_964628115.1 uncultured Ignavibacteriaceae bacterium
GGCTTTATCCATAGGTAATGGCTATAGATTTATTGTTAACCAATGAAATGCCTACTCAAATAAATACATTCTTCACCTTAATAATAGTCTTTTTTTCCGTTCCGCAGATTCTTGCGCGAGACAATGTCGCGCGCGTGAACCTGCGGATAACCAAGACCCGACGGAACAGCAAACAACAAGGGCGGCTGTGCGCCGCCCCGTATATAGACATATATCTCAGCTTCTACTTGTCATAATACAACCGATACTCCCACGGGTGCGGGCGGTAGCGAATCTCCTCGACGTCCTTGCGTTTCAGCTTGACCCACGCTTCGATCAGATCCTCGGTAAACACGCCGCCCTCCATCAGGAACGCATAGTCCTCTTCGAGCGCATTCAAGGCTTTGGTCAGCGACGTCGGCAACATTGGGATTTTCGCCAGTTCGGATTCGGGAAGTTCACCCAGATTCTTGTCCACCGACGGTCCCGGATCGATCTTGTTTTTGATCCCGTCCAGTCCCGCCATCAACATCGCAGAATACGCCAGATACACGTTGCAGGTGGCGTCCGGGGGGCGGAATTCCATCCGATGCGTTTTGGGATTTTTCTGATATCCCGGAATGCGAATACATGCGGTACGGTTGCCCACCGAATAGGTTCCCCACACCGGCGCTTCGAATCCCGGAATCAACCGTTTGTAGGAATTGGTCGAGGGATTGGTGAACGCAAACAACGCCGCGGCGTGTTTCAACAGGCCGCCGATATAATGCAGTCCGATTTTCGAAAACCGCGCCGGGCCTTTGGCGTCGTAAAATATCGACTTGCCGCCTTTGGCCAGATACTGATGCACGTGCATGCCCGATCCCGGCTCGTTGAACAGCGGCTTGGGCATGAACGTCGCCGATTTGCCGTTGGCAAAACAGGCGTTCTTGACAAAATACTTAATCAACTGCGACTGATCGCCAATCGTGGTCATCTCGGTCAGCGCGGTCTCGATTTCATGTTGCCCCGCTCCGCCGACTTCGTGATGATGATATTTCACACCCACGCCGATTTCACCGATCAGACTGCAAATATGCGAGCGAAGGTTGAACGTGCGGTCTTTCGGCGGCGCGACATGATACCCGCCCTTGTATTGCACTTTGTAGCCGAGGTTCATTTCCTCTTCGTCGCCGGTGTTCCACTCGGCCTCATCGCAGTCGATAAAATAGTATCCCGCGTTCGGTCCCTGATTGAATTTGACATCGTCGAAAATGTGAAATTCGAACTCCGGCCCGAGAATGCACGACACTCCCGGAAGCGTTTTCTTGAGATAGCCATCCGCATCCTGTATCACGCGCCTCGGATTGCGGGAATACTGCGTCACTTTTCCTTCAAGCGATTTCACGTCGCAAATGAACGACAGGGTCGGTTTCGTGAAAAACGGGTCAACGAAACAGGTCTTCGGATCGGGCACCGCCAGCATGTCGCCGCGCTCGATTTTGGCATATCCCGGAAGCGATGAGCCGTCAATGCCCACGCCGCTATCGAACAGCTCGCGATCGAGATTGCCGGCCGGAATGGTGATATGATGGATGTCGCCGATTAAATCGCAAAATTTCAGATCGATGTACTCAATATGTTTTTCTTTTATCAACTTTTTCAGTGAAGTCAAATCCGCCATGTTCATATCCTCTCAAACTCGTGAATAATTTCACGTTAAGCATACTATTTTTCCCGAAAAATGCAACAGATTATTTGCCGTCCGAATGTTAAAATCCCCTTATGAATAAACCGCTTACGGGATTTTAACTATCCTCTTATCGCCACTTTATACGTACAAAAACTAAATTCCCCCCACCCCTTCTGCCGATACAAAGAATAGAACGTTTTTACATTGCATGCGCCGGAGTGACCGGCCTATATTGACGATGGAGATTACGATATGCCGACAATGTTGAAATTACCCAAATCGCTGTTGCAACTTCCCGACCTCACGCGGGTCGAGGAAAGTCTGTGCGAAAAGGGGTATGCGAATATCGCCGGAGTCGATGAGGCCGGGCGAGGTCCGCTGGCAGGGCCGGTAGTGGCGGCCGCGGTGATTCTTCCCGTTGGAGTCACTATCGAAGGAATCGCCGATTCGAAAAAGCTCTCGCCGAAACGGCGCGATATATTGTTCGATGAAATCGTGCAGTCCGGGGCGATTTGTTCGGTCGGCGTGATCGACCATGCCACCATCGATAAAATCAATATCCTGAAAGCCTCCCTGATGGCTATGCGCAAAGCGGTCGCAACTATGGAGACCTGCCCGGATTTCGTGCTGGTCGACGGATCATTCACGATCCCGCATCTGGATATCCCTCAACTCTCCATCGTGGGCGGCGACAATATCTGCACGTCGATCTCGGCGGCATCAATTATCGCTAAAGTCACCCGGGATCGCATTATGGATCATTATCAGGAGTTGTATCCGGAGTTTTCGTTCGCGTCTCATCGCGGCTATCCGACCGCGAAACATCTCGATGAACTTCGCGAGCACGGCCCGACCGATATTCATCGCAAAACCTTTCGCCCGGTGGAAGAAATCCTGAGCCTTATTAAATAGAAAATCAATTGATCGTGAACCGATCACAACATCCCAATTCGCGCGCCAAAGGGCGTGAATATGAAAAACTCGCCGAAACATATCTAATCGACAAAGGCTATTCTATTCTGGAACGATCCTGGCAGGCCGGTCATAAAGAGATCGATCTGATTGCCAAACATGACAATGTCGTGGTGTTTGTCGAAGTGAAAAGCGCTGGGTCTCAAAAATTCGGGCATCCCGCCGAATGGATCGACCGCCGCAAACGGGAAAACATCATCACCGCCGCCGAAGAGTATATAGTCGAACATAATTTAACTGACTGCGATTTCCGTATCGACGTGATTACGTTTTATCAGGGCAAATTGGAACATTTCCCCGATGCGTTCCGGAGGGATGAGTAGGTTGAAACCCCTGCTGTTTCAACATCATAACAAAACACACACCCATGCATTAAACTAAACAGGCCCCTGCCTGTGATCGGTCGATCCCGGATCGACTGCTGATGCCTCAAGACGCTTCGCGCGGCGGGTCTGAGGACCCGCCGATCACAAGCGGGCGGAATATCGAGGTATAAACAAGATGGCAGGATCACGGCGTCCACCACGCCGGACTTGGATCCCTGCCCTACAAGAAAGATGCCGAAACTTTTCCCTCATTCCTTGGGATCTTCGACGAGATTTCGAGCCGGTATTATTCTCATCTGCCTCGTATCGTCTGTTCTCTTCTCCAGCGCGACCATTGCGACGGATCGAAAAACGAGGAATCGGTTATTCTCCTGAGAGCTTCCATTGCGGCTTGACGCTCCGTTTCATATCCGACCCAGGTAATCCCGATCAGATTATCGATAACAATATTAACGCTGTCCGACACGATATACTCCCTGAGTTCGGCGGCACGGTCCGATGGAGTCGGCATTCCATTCGAGTCGTCCAACACGGGCGCATTTGGTAAAAGCGATGTAATTTCTTTCTCGAATAGACCGGCAGTCGGCCCATACGCGTTCGCAAGGCTGTCGAGGAGTCTTTGCCATAGACGCAGGCTTTCCACGTCGGGAACGATATTGACCCCGGCCGTATCAAGCCATGCTTTCCATATTTCGTATTCATGCTCCAGAGAAGCGGGATCGTCAAGATTCAGACGGTGCGGTGATTTGCCGGAAACGGCATTGAGGTAGCCGAGAAGTCTCGGCCAATATGCCCGGTAGTATTAATTCGACGTATTCATCAAATCCGGCATGGCGCTGATAGCCAGATCGGCGAGACCAATCGAAGGCGTGCCATCCAGACTGCCTACAACGAAGAACACGGCATCACCCCGACTACGATTGTCAAGGCGGTGCAGGATATCATTGAGCGGGAGCGGGAGGAGACCAAGGAGATCCAGAAACAGGACC
>CAZVNK010000225.1:4297-5405 GCA_964628115.1 uncultured Ignavibacteriaceae bacterium
CCCAGTTATACATGCGGGGATGCACGATGACCATATCGTATCGTATTGGTCCGGCGAATAACTTGCGAACTTCCGAATTTATATCCATTGTCGGCAGGGCGTACGTTTTGTCTGTAATTACAAACAGGTCGCGAAATGTACTCCAATTCCAGTAATCAGGGGTAACCTGACCGACGGTGAAAACCACGTCATCCAAAAGGCTGTCCAGATATCCCACCAAAAACCGACCATCCACCGATTTCCCATCGGCCGTTTTGGGGACAATCCCGCGTTGCAAATGGGCTGACCCATAAAAGGCGATTATTTTGTAGTCAGGATGAAGTTTAGCGAAATAGAGAATCCGTTCGGAAATCAGCGAATCTCGAACATGTAAAAAGAACTCGGTCCGTTTATCAAATGACCAGTCGTTTAGATCGATAACAATCTCACCCGGAAACAGGGAAAGCGTTATTTGCCGATTCGCTTCCTGCGATTTATTGTATGACTCGATCCGACGTAACAGACTTCCAAGCCTGTTGTAAAATTCCATATCCGCGGTTGTAAACACACCTGAGCACAAAAGCCCCACATCGAGTATATCATGGGGATTAGCGGTTGAACCATAAGTAAGTATACGGGTTAGGTGGAGCGAGTCAACTTCGAGCACAAGGGCCAGTTTCCGGCTGGAGTGGACGGAAACCGAGTCCTGCATGGCCATGTGAAACCAATATTCCAGAAGATTTATTACAGTCTGCCGGGGTTGCCATTGGCCATGGGCATTGTCCGCTATTACAAGCACACGGCTGGAATTCAGCCTATCAAACAGGCTTTGGTTTACATCAATTGAGTGACGATCCTGAATAATGCTGGCAATATCCCGGCTGATATCAGGCGAACCGCATCCTGTTATGAATACAATCAGAATGCAAATAGCGCTGAATAAACCAACGCGTAGCCTATTTATCATATAGTCTCTCCCATGAATCCAAAGAAAGATATCGAGATTTTTGCCTGCCGTATATTAGGCTGTTTTCCTACAGAAGACCAATTGTTTTTATAAAAAACAAACATGACTTTCACGATCGAATTCGTAAGGGAATTCGACATCTTCTCTATCACTCCTGAAATT
>CAZVNK010000226.1:0-5382 GCA_964628115.1 uncultured Ignavibacteriaceae bacterium
CCGATCAACGGGGACTGGCGGATTCCATTTACCGTTCCCTGGTCGGCAATCTTGAAAACGATGGCGATGAAACGCAGGATGACATGAATACCCTCGAGACCGTCCTGCCGCGAAAAGTATATCTGCCGGTTACCGATGACAGCCGTGTCTCGGTGCAATCCGCAGGGCAAAGCGCCGAATCGTCACCAAAGCAATCCGATCTTGAGACGCTCGTGAAGCGGGCGGCGAAAAAATATGATCTCGATCCGCAATTGTTGCAGTCCGTTATTCAGACCGAATCGGGCGGCGATCCCAAAGCGGTTTCTTCGGCGGGGGCCAAGGGACTGATGCAGTTGGTCGACACCACCGCCGCCGACATGGGGGTTGACGATGTCTTCGATCCCGAAGAAAACATTAACGGCGGAGCCAAATATTTGCGGCTTCTGTTGAATCGGTTCGGTGACGTTGAGCACGCGCTGGCGGCATACAACGCCGGACCGTCGACCGTGGAACGATACGGCGGAATCCCGCCGTATACGGAAACCCAAAACTATGGAGCGGGAACCTGATGAACGAAACGACTAAAGAGTATGGGGCGTATGCCGACAGAAGTACATGAAAATAGTTCAAATTCTGAACTGGTACTGGAGCTGATCGAAGTCCTGGAGCGGGAAGCGTCTCTCTTTGAAACGTTCCTGGAACTCCTCGAACGACAGCAGGAGGCACTGGTGAAGAATGATGTGGACGTCATTAACGACGTCACGCTGAAACAGCGTGAAAAAACGATGGAAAGCGTCGCGCTGTCACGAAGGCGCGAGGAGCTGGTGAAGGAGCTGTCATCGGATGGAAGTGTCGCGGATAACCTCACGATTTCAAGACTCATTGCTACGGTTTCATCCGGTCAGGCCGTCGAATTGGCCCGGCTCAGGGATAATATTTTGGGCCTGAACGACAAGATTGAGAAAGTCCGGTCGCAGAACGGTCTGCTGATCGACAACTCGCGAAAAAACATTATGAAAACAATGGAAATGCTGGGGCGTATCCGCCGACCCGAGAACGGCTATCATAAAGAGGGCCTTGCCGCGAAAGCGGATGTCAACGTCGCTCTGGACAGGAGGGCCTGATGTCAGGATTATTCCAGGGATTGGAAATCGGCAAACGGGCGCTGGCGACCAACCAGGTCTGGTTGCAGACCATCGGTCACAACGTCGCCAATGTCGATACGCCGGGATTCTCCCGGCAGAAAGTGGCCGTTACCACCACTTTCCCGCAGGAAACCACGATCGGGCTGATCGGTTCCGGGGTGAGGGCGACGCATATCTATCAAATCAGGGACAGTTTCCTGACCCAGCAGTACCGCACCGAAAATAAGGACGTGGGGGAGTGGACCGCACAGGAGAAGACGCTGACCCAGATCGAATCCATTCTGAATGAGCCGAACGATGACGCGCTCGGCGGTTTGCTGGATCAATTCTGGAGCGCCTGGTCGGATCTCGCCAAACCGGAAAACGTATCGTCCGCATCGGCACGGCTTAATCTCGTGTCCGTGACCAACGTGTTGACCGACGGCCTGCATACCGTCTACAACAAGCTGGAGGACATGCGCAAGTCGATTGACAGCGACGTCAAGATGGTCGTGGGGGAAGTCAATCTGCTGACTTCCGACATCGCGTCGCTCAACAAACAAATTATCAGCGCCGAACACGGAGGCGAGGTTGCCAACGACCTGCGCGACCGGCGGGCCTTGCTGATCGATGAACTGTCCAATTATGTGGACGTCAATACCACGCAGCAGACTAACGGGTCCACCACGGTGTATATCGGCGCGATGGCCATTGTCGAGGGCGACAAGTCTTTCAATATCGCCACGAAAAGCAGTAAGTCGGGGAATCTTGCCACCAGCACCATAGTATGGGAAGGCACCTCGCAAACCATCAAGAGCGCCGCCGGAGAGCTGAAAGGATTGCTGGAAATACGGGATGAGACCATTCCGGATTATCTGAGTTCGTTGGATGAACTGGCCGCCACACTGGTCAACGAAATCAACGGCCTGCACAGTACCGGTTACGATTTGAATAATAACACGGGTATCAATTTCTTCTATCCCACGCGCGTTTCGGCCGGAGACATCAGTATCAACGTCGATCTCGAAAGCAATGTCGACATGATTGCCGCCAAGCAGTCCGATGATCCCGATGCCATCGGCGATAACACCAACGCGCTGGCCATCGCGGCTTTGAAAGACGGTTTGCTGATGACCAACAACTCCACCACGGTCAGCGAGTACTATAGTGCCTTGCTCGGTGCGATCGGCGTTGACAGCGCCAATGCCACCCGGCTCAAGGAAAACCATACGCTTCTGCTCAATCAGATCGAAAACCAGCGGCAGTCGGTGCAGGGGGTCTCGCTGGACGAGGAAATGACCCAGATGATAAAATATCAACAGGCTTATGACGCGGCGGCCCGTGTCATAACCACTATGGATGAGGCTTTGGATACGGTTATCAGGTACATGGCCGTATAGATAACCGGATAAAGTTGTTAAGAGACAACGTCAGACCACGGAGGGCGTTTTGCTGATACTAACAAGGAAGTTGGGCGAATCAATAACGATTGGGGATGAAATCAAGGTCACCGTACTGGGGGTATTCGGCCGCCAGGTTCGAATCGGTATTGAGGCTCCGCCCAAAATCGTCGTGCATCGTGAAGAGGTGTACGTCAGGATTCAGAATGAAAACCGCAAGGCCGCGAAATCGGTTAAGTCCGATCTGGCCAATGTTATGAAGATGCTCAAAGACAAGATCGCCGGTGCGCCCGACAAGAAAAAGCCGCCGGATATCAAGTACAAAAAGGGAGGGAAGCGGTCATCGCCGGACAATTACAACTCCTGATGACCTCTCTGCGAAGCAAGCAAACAGGAACGGCCGAATGAAAAATCCGGCCGGATAGAAAGAGACAGAAATATGCGTGTAACCAATAGTATGATTGCCAATCAGGTGGTGTATAACCTGGGACGGTCGCTTTCCAGCTATCTGAAAACGGAGATGCAGATGTCGACCGGCCGTCGCATCAACACTCCATCCGATGATCCCATCGGAACCCAGCAGGATATGCGATACCGCACGGAACTGGCCGAAATCGCCCAGTACCAGGAAAACATCTCCAGCGGATTGAGCCAGTTGACGCAGTACGACTCAATTCTGGGCGGTATGAAAGACACCGTTTCCGAAGCCTACGAACTGGCCGTTTCGCTTTCCAATGATTCCTACGATGCCAACGCCCGCGCCAGTGCGGCCAGTGAGGCCGCCTCCCTGTTCGATCAGTTATTGGGACTTGCCAACACCCAGAGTGAAAGCCGATACCTGTTTGCGGGATTCAGAACGGGAACCAAGCCATTTGTCGCCGGCGCGAACGGTGTTGTTTACACCGGTGATGCCGGTCGCATCAAATCCGAAATCGAACCGTCCGCATGGGTCAATGTCAATCTGGTCGGTTCCGACGTAATGATGAAATCCATGTCGACCCTGGGTGAGGATGCCGATTTGAGCGTCGGTGTCGACGCCGCCACACTTCTGGCGGATATGCATCTCGGCGACGGTGTCGATCTCACGTCGGGCGCGACGCCGGGCCATTTCACCGTCACCGATGAAAACACCGGAACCACCGTCGATATCGACGTCAGCGCCGCGACGACACTGGACGACGTGGTCACGACCGTGAATACCACTCTGGCCGCCAACGGTATTACCGACCTGACTCTCGAATACGGTCAGCAGGGTAACAATTTGCGTTGGGTGTCGACCCAATCCGGTGAAATTACCGGTGTGACGAAACTATCGAATTTGCACAACGGCACCGGTGTCGACCTGTCCGAAGGCAGAATTATGATTCATACCTCGGACAATTCCATCGCGGTTGAAGTCGATCTTTCCAGCGCAACGACCATTGATGAAGTTATTCAAGCGATAAACGACGCTCTTGATGCCCACGCCGATCCGGCCGTTCACGATGTCGATGCCGTTATCAATGCCGGCGGCACCGGTATCGATATCGTCGACAGCAACGGCGTCCCGTTGGGATTGATGGTTTCCGAAATCTCGGAATCCAGTTCCACCGCGGCCGATCTGGGCATTCTCGGCAATATCGATCCGACCTTGAACGGCGCCGATCTTGAACCGCAAACCGAATATACCATCGCCGAAGCCGCGTCGGACCAGACCACCGCGACCGACCTCGGAATCATCGGGAATTTCTACGGTGATATGGACGGGGAAGCGCTTCGGCCGGTCATGGCGCTGAACACGTCGTTGTCTCTTTTGAACAACGGTCACGGTATGGATCTCGGGGAAATCCGCATCTCCCAGGGATTGGACGTGGCGTATCTTGATTTGGGTAACTCGACATACAACACGATCGGCGATGTCATTAACGCCTTTAACAGCCTCGGTCTGGAGATTACGGCCTCCATCAATGATGACGGAACCGGTATTCAGGTGGAATCCACGTCAAGTGATACATCGTTGATCATTGACGAAATAAACGAAGGCAACACCGCACACGAACTGGGCATATTCGGGTCACCCGACATTTTCGGTTCCATGCTGATACTCGAACACGCGTTGACGGACAACGATCAGGAAGTCATTGCCGACATTATCGGCAATCTCAACACCGGTATACAAAGCCTGCTTAACAGCCGGGCCTCGGTAGGATCATCGGTCATCCGGCTGGAGACCACGCAGTCGCGGCTGTCGGATCTGGAATTCACCTACATGGAACTACTCAGCGAGGTGGAGGACGCCGACCTGACCGAACTGGTGACGCAATTGGCGATGCAGGAGACCAGCTATCAATCGGCATTGATCGCGTCGTCGAAGATTATTCAACCGTCACTGCTCGATTTCTTGGACTAATAGGTACGTTGATATAGGGATAGGAAACATGAGAATTACAACCGCGCGATTTGGAGACTTGGAAATACCTGAGGACAAAGTTGTCCGCATGCCGAAACCGGTACTCGGTTTCGAACATCTAAAAAGGTATTGCGTTATTGAACGGGAGGACTGTCGGCCGTTTCTATGGTTTCAGTCCGTTGACGATCCGGATACGGCCTTTATTATCGTCAACCCGCTGTTTTTTGCGCCGGACTATCGGATTGAAGTGAACCCCAAGGAGCTTGAGGAACTGCACATCCGCGATGTCAAGACGGTGGAAACCTACGTTATCGTCACCATTCCGGAGAAATTCCGGGAGATGACGGTTAACCTGCAGGGGCCGATTGTCATCAACACCGAGGCGTGTTTGGCCAAGCAGTTGGTTCTGGTCAATTCCGACTATCGGGTGAAACACCGGGTCGAATTGCCGGAGTCGATCGACGCCGTCGCCGTGAAGGAAGAACCCGTC
>CAZVNK010000227.1:0-5335 GCA_964628115.1 uncultured Ignavibacteriaceae bacterium
AAGTATGTTCACTAAAGAGCGAATCAGGGCTTCCAATGTGGAGCCTGCAGAGTTTTGCTCTAATGCATATAAAGGCCGGGGTCTTCCCGGCCTTTTTTTGTGAATTGCACCCTCCGGGTGAAAACACGGGCTTTCCGTTCGATTTTCCTTGACAAGAATGACCTGTCAGATTAGCTTCCCTTATAAGCTTGTGAATCTTATCACAAGGAGAGGAGCTGTGGACTATATTGACCCGCATCTGTTGAAATCCAACAATCTGAACGACTTGTTTCTACTGCTAAAGAAAAAGGGATATGATATTATCGGGCCGACGATCCGCGATCGCGCCGTCGTCCTTGATACCCTGGCATCACCCGATGATCTTCCCGTCGGGTACCATGACCGACAAACGCCGGGAAGTTATCGTCTTGAAAACGTCAATGACGGTACGTACTTTTCGTACGTGGTCGGGATGGAATCGTGGAAGAAATATCTGTATCCGCCGTATCAAAAACTTTTGACGGTGCATCGCGGGAAAACCGGTTTTGAGGTCGAACCGAATCCGGAAAAACCGCGAAAAATAGCCGCCTTTGGAGTACGACCGTGTGAACTCAAAGCGATTGCGATACACGATCGGATATTCACCGAGGGAGAAATCAAAGATTCCGGATACATGAAACGGCGGCAAAACATGTTCATCGTCGCCGTTAACTGTACCAATCCCGGCAACAATTGTTTTTGCACGTCGATGAAAACCGGCCCCAAGGCCGACAGCGGATACGATCTGGCGCTGACGGAGGTGAAAGAAGGCAAGGACCATTATTTCGTCGTCGAAGCCGGTAGCCCGGCCGGGACCGAAATCGTCGCCGGTCTGAAACTGAAAAAGGCCGATGACGATTCGATAAAGGCCGCCCAGAAGAAAATGTTCGAGGCAACGGCTTCCATGGAATCGAAACTCGACCTTCCTGAGATCAAATCCGCCCTGGAGAAGAATTTCGACAATCCGGACTGGGAAACCATCGCGTCGAAATGCCTCGCCTGCGGTAATTGCACCATGGTGTGTCCGACCTGTTTCTGTACGACGATGCAGGACGATACCGCTCTCGACGGTTCCGAGGCCGGGCGACTGCGTATCTGGGACAGTTGCCACAATATCGAATTTTCATACATCCACGGAGGAAGTATTCGCAACAGCGGCCAGTCGCGATACCGTCAATGGGTCATGCACAAAATGGCCTACTGGGTCGACCAATTCGGAACGCACGGTTGCGTCGGTTGCGGTCGCTGTATTACGTGGTGTCCGGTGGGAATAGATATTACCGCAACGGTCAGACAAATCATCGGGAAAAAGACATCGTAGGAACACAAAATATTACGGAGATTAAATTATGGAAAATCTCAAATCCGTTCTGGCGGAACACCCGTTTTTAAACGGGATGAGCGAAGCCCAGCTGGAGCTTTTGGTCGGATGTGCCTCCAATGTTGTCTTTAAGGCTGGTGAATTCATCATTCGTGAGGGCGAAGACGCGGAGAAATTTTATATCATCCGTCATGGAAAAGTCCTCATCGAAACCCATCTCCCGCAAAAGGGCACGATTATCATTCGCTCCCGCACGGCGGGAGAAATATTGGGGTGGAGCTGGCTGGTGCCGCCGTACCGCTGGCATTTCGACGCCCGCGCCGTCGAGGTGACGCGCGCCATCGCTCTGGACGGCAAATGCCTGCGCCAAAAATGCGAGGAAGATCACGATCTCGGCTACGAAATCATGAAACGATTTGCGTTGATCATAGCCGAGCGACTCGAAGCAACCCGTTTACAACTCTTGGATATTTATGGCAAAAACAACCACTAAACCCATGGCGATCGCCGAACACGCCGATCCCATGATGTCATACACGTTTAAAATCAACCGGGTGATAAAGGACACCATGGACACGTTTTCCATGGAGCTGACCCCGCTCAACGGCGAATTCAAGTTCAAGCCGGGGCAGTTCAACATGCTGTACGTGTACGGCGTCGGCGAGGTCCCGATCTCCATCAGCGGTGACCCCTCGAAGTCCCACCGGTTGGTTCATACGACCCGCGAGGTCGGAACGGTCACGCGGGCCATGCGCCGCCTCAAAGCCGGCGACACGATCGGAGTGCGCGGTCCCTACGGAACCCACTGGCCGATCGAAAAACATGAAGACAACGACATCGTCCTGATAACCGGCGGCATCGGTTTGGCTCCGCTTCGGCCGGTGATATACCACGTGCTGGCCAATCGCGACAAATACGGCAAATTCGTTTTGCTGTACGGCGCGCGAACGCCCGAGGATATCCTGTACGCCAAAGACCTGGAAAAACTCCGGAGTCGCTTCGATCTCGATATCCTGATCACCGTCGATCGCGCCACCGGCTCCTGGCACGGCAACGTCGGCGTCGTCACCCAGCTGGCCGGACATGCCCCGTTCGATCCGAGACACTGCACCGCCATGATCTGCGGCCCGGAAATCATGATGCGCTTTTCCATCATGGAACTGCAAAAACGTGGCGTCACCGACGAAAACATGTACGTCTCCATGGAGCGCAACATGAAATGCGGAATCGGCCTGTGCGGGCATTGTCAACTCGGCGGGCATTTCGTATGCAAGGACGGTCCGGTCTATCGTTACGACAAGATACGAGACAACTTTGGCAAGAGGGAGATGTAACCATGGCCAAAACAAAAATACCCACTCTGGCCGTATGGAAATTCGCCTCATGCGACGGGTGTCAATTGTCACTGCTGGATTGCGAAGATGAACTGCTGGCCGTGGCCGGAGCGATAAAAATCGCCAATTTCCCGGAAGCATCACGGGCGGTCATGAAAGGCCCGTACGATGTCTCGCTGGTGGAAGGCTCCATCACCACTCCGCATGACGCCGAACGCATTCACAAAATCCGTCGCCAGTCAAAACTGCTGATAACCATCGGCGCCTGTGCCACGGCCGGGGGAATCCAGGCTCTGCGAAATTTCGCCGACATCAAGGATTATATCGCCGCCGTGTATCCGTCGCCGCAATTCATCGAAACGCTCGGCAAATCGACCCCGATCGCCGATCACGTCTTCGTGGATTTCGAACTGCGCGGATGCCCGATTAATAAATATCAACTGCTCGAAGTCGTCAACGCCCTGCTTAACAATCGCAAACCGAACATCCCGAATTATAGCGTGTGCATGGAATGTAAACGACGGGGGAACGTATGTGTCATGGTGGCGCACGGAACCCCCTGTTTGGGGCCGGTAACTCAGGCCGGATGCAATGCTCTGTGTCCGTCATTCGATCGCGGTTGCTACGGTTGTTTCGGGCCCAAAGAAGTCGCCAATACCTCAGCGCTCGGCGACTGGTTCAAGCAAACCGGAATGGCCGACGACGACATCGTTCGGACGTTCCGAGGATTCAACGCCTTTGCGGAACCGTTCCGTAAGGAGAGTGAAGCCCATGAAAAATAGAACCATCAAAGTCGACTACCTGGCTCGCGTCGAGGGTGAGGGCGGGCTGTACGTAAAAGTAAAAAACAACACCGTCACAGATGTCAAATTCAGCATCTTCGAGCCTCCCCGCTTCTTCGAGGCTTTCCTGCAGGGCCGCCGCTTCACCGAAGTCCCCGACATCACCGCCCGTATCTGCGGCATCTGCCCGGTCGCCTATCAGATGAGTAGCGTGCATGCCATGGAGCACATTTGCGGCGTCACGGTCGACGGGCAACTTCGCGAAATGCGCCGCCTGTTGTACTGTGGTGAATGGATCGAATCGCATGTCCTGCATATATATATGTTGCACCTGCCGGACTTTCTCGGATATGAAGACGCCATCGCCCTGGCCAAAGACCATCCCGAGGCGGTCAAAAACGCTCTCAAACTGAAAAAAATCGGCAACGACATTATGATAGTGTTGGCCGGACGGGAAATCCATCCGATCAACGTCCGGGTCGGAGGATTCTACAAGGCCCCGTCCAAAAAGGACATCAAGGCCCTGTTGGAGCCGCTCAAATGGGCGTTGGAGACATCTCTGGCGACGGTCGATCTGGTCGCGAAACTGCCGTTCCCGGAACTGGAGCGCGACTATGAATTCGTGTCACTGCAACACCCCGATGAGTACCCCCTGTGCGAGGGACATATCGTCTCCAACAGAGGTTTCGACGTCGAACCCCGCGATTATCTGAAACACGTCGAGGAAATACATGTCGAACATTCGACTTCGCTTCAGGGTAAGGTGATTGAGCGTGATGATTATCTGACCGGACCGATGGCCAGATATTACCACAACTACAATCGTCTGCCCAAGGTCGCCCGCGATGCCGCCAAAAAAGCGGGACTGGGAAAGGTCTGCAATAATCCGTTCAAGAGCATTGTCGTCCGTGCAATCGAAACCGTTTTCGCCTGCCATGAGGCGCTCCGCATCGTCAAAAACTATGAGCCGCCGGACAAGCCCTTTGTCGAGGTTACCCCAAAAGCAGGTATCGGTCACGGGGCCAGCGAGGCGCCGCGCGGATTGCTGTATCACCGTTACGAAATCGACGACGACGGCATCGTGAAAAAGGCGCGCATCATACCGCCGACGTCGCAAAACCAGAAAGCGGTCGAAAAAGACCTGAAACTGCTGGTCGAAAAAAATCTCGATCTGCCGAATGACGAACTGACCTGGAAATGCGAGCAGACCGTACGGAATTATGACCCGTGCATCTCCTGCTCCTGTCATTTCCTGAAACTCAAAATCGATCGGGAATAATCGACATGACGCTTGTGCCGGTTGTGGTCATTGGCCAGGGTAATGATTACCGGGGTGATGACGGCGCCGGACCGGAGGTAATCCGCCGCCTGAAAAACCGACGGCCCGATTATGACAATCAGGTGGCATTGATTGCCGGGCCGCTGGATATGGCGGACATTATCGAACGATGGCAAGACACGGCGTTGACCATATTCGTCGACGCCGTGTCTTCACAAAATCCTCCCGGCAAAATTCACGTTTTTCATCCGCTGGTATCTCCAATCCCGGAAGAATTCGGAATTCAACTCACCACGCACGATGCACCACCATTCACACGGGTTCTGGAACTGGGACAGGCCTTGAATCGACTGCCCGGCGAACTTGTCGTGTATTGCATCGAGATACGGGACATGACGCACAAAATCGGCCTGACTGCCGAAGTCGATCAGGCGGTCGACCGCATCGTCGATACGATTTCCGAAACCATTCGGCAATTCCTGTCCGGAATAAACCAATAGACTTTCGATTTTCCGGATATCCCTTCGATGGATGTTGAAAAATCCCTTCAAACTGTCATCGCGAGTGAATCCGCCACAGGCGATGGATGTTGAAAAAGCCC
>CAZVNK010000228.1:0-1193 GCA_964628115.1 uncultured Ignavibacteriaceae bacterium
CGCATTTCAACAGGGAAATCAAAGACCGCGCCACCGGCGGCGAATTCCCTTACCCCGCGGCGGAGAAATTCGGTTTCACCGTCCGCCTCGTCCATCTGGGCGAACCGTTCTTCGACATTGTCAGGTCGCCGAAACGTGGACACGGGAAAAATATGAATCCCTGTATCGACTGCCGTATCGCCATGCTCAAAGAAGCCAAACGGTACATGGAGCTGGTCGGCGCGGATTTTGTCATCACCGGCGAGGTGCTCAGCCAGCGCCCCATGTCGCAGTTTCGCAGTATGCTCAACGTGGTCGAGCGCGACAGCGGCCTGAGGGGCTATCTGGTGCGGCCGCTTTCGGCGCAACTGCTACGGGAAACCATCCCCGAACAAAACGGCCTGCTGGATCGATCCCGTCTCGGCAACATCGCGGGACGGTCACGCAAACCGCAGATGGCCCTGGCCGAGAAATTCGGACTGGAGGATTTCACCCCACCGGCGGGCGGATGCCTGCTGACCGACGTCGGCTTTTCCAACCGTCTCAGAGATTTTATCGAGCATTCCGACACTATGGACTTCCGCGATGTCAACCTGCTGAAATTGGGACGTCATCTCAGGCTCGATGAAAACACCAAGCTGATTATCGGACGACGCGAAAATGACAACCTGAACATATTGAAAAACGTCAAACCCGAACATCTCATTCTCGAGGCGCAGGATACCGGTTCGCCGATCGCGCTGTATATCAGTTCGGCAGGCGAAAAACACCTTCCCACAGCCGCGGCGATTACCGCGCGGTATTGTGATGCGCGCAATGAAAAGCAGGTGACGGTGAAATGTCTGAATGAAAACGACGGACGCACCTGGACGGTTACTCCGGCTGACCCCGAAAAGGTCAAAGCATATATTATCAGGTAAAAAAGCGGATAAAAAAAGAGGGTTCCCAATGTCCGGTTGGGAACCCATCCTCACCTCAGTCAGTGCAACCGAGTAACTCTACCGCCAAGTTAAGCCACTCGTGAAGCTTTTATCTGGCAGACGCGGGTCTATCCCAGTATGAGCAAAGCCTTTTGCTAACCAGACTATATAAGTATCAAATATCGTGCCGCAATTGCCCTCAATTACACAAGCCATTGCATACCAAGCCATTACAGCGACATCTCAGTCTCAACAACGGCTTGACAATCGGCCATAATCGCATGATATGCGCCG
>CAZVNK010000228.1:1203-2706 GCA_964628115.1 uncultured Ignavibacteriaceae bacterium
GCATATCTGCAATTTAACCGCACGCAATTCCTGCCATATAAAAACCCCTCTTTCGCATGAAAGAGGGGTTCCTCACTTGCCTTAGCGAATTGTTTTTTGCGGGTCCTACTTCAACAACATCATCTTCCGAGTTTCAACTTTGTTGTCGGCTGAAATCTTATAGAAGTAAATGCCGGTTGCCGCGGAACCGCCGTTGTCGTCATCACCATTCCAGGTGACCGACTGATAGCCGGCTTCCTGATAATCATCAACCAACGTCTTCACTTTCTGCCCAAGAACGTTGAAAACGTCCAGTCTGACCTTGGATGCGGCCGGAAGGTCATACTCGATCATGGTTGACGGGTTGAACGGATTCGGATAGTTCTGGTGCAAGCTGAACGACACCGGGACGCTCGGACTGCTACTGGTGTTCAGATAGACCGAGACGCCTTCAAACTGCGGCTCTTCAACCTTCATCTCCGGCTTGTCGCCGTTGAATTCGGAATACACGAAGAGCGCCGAGTGGTTGGGATATTCAACCTTGGTCGGAGTCAGTTCGATCTGATCCACGGTCGGATCGTCAACGCTGAAAATCAGGTTGGCAATAACGCCGCTTCCCGCTTCCAGGTCGGACTTGTCACCATACACCATCGGAATCAGGGCGATAACAACCGTGTTTTCCTCCTCGATGATTCTGGCCACTTTCAGATCAAAGTTTTCCGCGCGCGTTCCTTCAAAGCTCACTTCCTCCAGCGTCACGCCTTCGGAATACATGAGCGGAAGTTCCAAACCGGTCATCATTCGATCGTTTTTCAACGTGACCGGAACGGTCACGCGATCACCCTGAGCCTCTGATTTCATCAGAGACACGGTGCTGACACCGGCAAACGCGGACGAAACCAGAAATACCATTGCGGCCGCGATGATGAATGTCTTTCTCATTAGCACTCACCCCCCGTTAAGGGTTAAATGGTTTACATTGTGCTGTCTGACGCAGAAACGATCCTTGTACACAGACAGCCGATTTCCTATTCGCAATACGTAAAGGTCATAAAACCGCTTGTTTAAACATGGGTTAGGGGTAATGTGAGGGAGGTCTCTCTCTATGTTTAATATACGCATCAACTTACCCACTGTCAAGCATTTCCTGCCTAATGTTATACGTCGTGTCGCACGCAAACACTGTAAGAAACGCGTTAAGATTCCCATTCCGTTAACTTTTTTACGTGAGGGTTGTTGCCTTTCTCGAAGGCGGCATTGGCCACCGGCTTTTATTGATCAAACTCTCCTCCTGTCTTTTATATCCACAATGGACACAGAGGTTCCAAAAAGATTCATCAGTTATAACTTTTTTTTTTGCCGACAGGTTTCATTATTGTTCATATAAGAATCGCCGACGGCGACGACATTCCACGATAATTGACTTGACACGTCGTGATTCAGCCAATAGTTTATCGTTCAACACCTTTCAAAATCTTGCTCAGGAGGCAGTGTGTCATCCGACAAAGATCAGAACAACGAATC
>CAZVNK010000228.1:2716-5293 GCA_964628115.1 uncultured Ignavibacteriaceae bacterium
ATTTAAGCCCTATATATCTGCCGGGCAGTCGGTTGCAGAAGTCACTCTGAAGGCGATCATTCTGGGATCGATTCTTTCCGTCGTTTTCGGCGTCGCCAACGCCTATATCGGTGTCAAATACGGCATGACCGTTTCCGCGTCAATCCCGGCGGCGGTCATTTCCATGGCTATTTTGCGGGCGTTATTTAAAAAAGTTACCGTGTTGGAAAACAATATCGTCCAGACCATCGGTTCGGCGGGTGAATCGCTGGCGGCGGGGATTATTTTCACCATTCCGGCCTTTTTCATTTGGGCCGCCAATGCGGAACTCGCCGCGCAGGGATATGCTCACGTTATCTCAAAAATGCAGATTTTCTGGCTGTCCATGCTTGGCGGCGGTCTGGGAATTTTATTCATGATTCCCCTGCGCAGTTATCTGGTCGAAAAGGAACACGGCAAATTGCGTTTTCCCGAAGGCACCGCGTGCGCCGAGATTATTGTCGCCGGTGACGAGGGCGGCGGCAAGGCCAAAATGGTATTTCTCGGTATCGCCGTCGGCACGATTTACAAATTATTGCTTTATACCGGTCGGCTCTGGTCGGAATCCCCCGGTTATGATTTCAAAAAACTGCTTAAGGGCGGCACGATCGGTATTGATGCCACCCCGGTTTTACTCGGGGTCGGCTATATTATCGGGCCGCGCATCGCGGCGCTGATGCTGTCCGGGGCGGTGCTCGGCTATCTTGGCATCAGCCCGCTTTTGTCGTTTATCGGCGACCAGATTCCCGGAATCATTATCGCACCGGGGACAATCCCGCTGAACGAAATGGATCCGGCGCAACTGCGTAATTTCTATATCAAATATCTCGGTGTCGGCGCGGTGGCAATCGGCGGATTTGTCTCGCTGGCCAAATCGCTTCCGGTGATATTCCATTCTTTCGCCGCCGGAGCGACTGAACTTCTCAAAGGACGGAAACCCGATTCCGAGGTTCCTCGCACCAAGCGGGATATGCCGATGTCGTTCGTGCTGATCGGCTCTATCCTGATCATCGTCGCCATCTGGGCATTGCCCGGCACGGAACTGCATTTCCTCGGCGCCATGCTGGCGGTGATTTTCGGATTTTTCTTCGTGGTCGTCGCCGCACGAATTGTCGGTATCGTCGGATCGTCATCATCGCCCGTATCGGGCATGACCATCGCCACATTATTGGTGACCTGCATGGTTCTGCTGGCTTTCGGGGTCAGTGGTGTGAAAGGCATGGTGACCGCGATGTCGGTCGGCGCGGTGGTGTGTATCGCGGTGTGCATGTCCGGCGATATCGCGCAGGATCTTAAAACGGGATATTTACTCGGCGCGACACCGAAGAAAATGCAGATGACCGAATTCATCGGCCTGCTTTTCCCGGCCATTGCGATGGGATTCACGCTGTATTTACTGGGTGACGCGTTCGGATTCGTGGCCAGTCCGGAGCATCCCAATCCCCTGCTTGCGCCGCAGGCCAATGTCATGGCGACGGTGGTGCAGGGCGTGATGAACGCCAATATCCCCTGGCAACCGATAATTGTCGGCGGGATGATCGCACTGGCGGTCGAACTGCTGGGCATTCAGTCACTGCCGTTTGCCATCGGGCTGTATTTGCCGTTGTCGCTGTCGACACCGATCATGATCGGCGGTTTGGTCGCGATGCTGATAAAAAAGTCGACCATCAAAAAGACGGTATACAATGCCCGTCAGCAGATGGGGATTCTGTTCGCTTCGGGCGTGGTGGCCGGCGATGCCATTATCGGCGTCATTACCGCCCTGCTGATCGTGGTTTCCACCAATTATCGCGGATTTTTCGACAGCCACGAGGGCATGAATCATTCGCTGACCGGCACGTTCGGGCCGTATGTCTCCCTGCTCGCCTTTTTCGGGCTGGCGTTGATGCTGTATTTCATGGCGCGGTCGGGAGCATCGAACAAAGATTGAGCATACATGAATAATCGGCTGACACGCAATACCTGGCCGCTGGTGATTTTCCTGGCGGCCTTTTTAATCCGGCTGATCTATCTTCTGCAATATCGGTCCAATCCTTCGTTTTATCTGCCGATGGTGGATGAACTCTGGCATCTGGAATGGGCCAGAGATATTATCGACGGCAATTTCCGGGGAGACGAAGCCTATTTCCGGGGACCGCTGTACCCGTACGTTCTGGCGTTTCTGCTGAAAATCACCGGAGATTCGTTGTTCTGGGTGCGGCTCCTGCAGGCGGTTGTCGGATCGCTGTCGGCGGTGATGATATATATCATCGGACGGCGGTGATTCGTCCCGGTGGTCGGCATTATCGCCGCTTTGGCCTATGCCGCCTACGGCACGATCATTTTTTATGAATCCATGCTTCTCATCCCGGTGCTGTTTATCTTTTTGAATCTGGTGGCGGTGTCCTTACTGCTACGTTTTCAGGGAAACGATTCCGCGAAACACTGGCTGTTGGCCGGCATCGTTGTCGGCCTGTCGGCAATCGCCCGTCCGAATATTCTGATTCTGTCACCGTTTTTTATGGTGTGGATATATGTCACCCTGGGTAACGTCGATACCCGGCGCAAAATAAATCTGGC
>CAZVNK010000229.1:0-2357 GCA_964628115.1 uncultured Ignavibacteriaceae bacterium
ACGGCTTCTAACCTACGGCTTCTAACCCACGGCTTCTACATGTCTTCATGCTGAGCATGAAATGTCAGGGGCCACATTCAAAAACAGTCGATTGTCGGGTTGCTCATGACGCGGGCGCGTCATTCGGAACCGCGACCGACGAAAAAAAGACTGCCGGTTATGTCAATAGTCTGAAATACACTCTTTCATAGCGTCGATGCGTCTGCGATTCTCGTCGATTTCCCGTTGCATGCTCCGCAATCTCGATACATCGACCCGCACGTCGGCGGTCTTGTCCATCTTGCCCGTCTGCAGGTAAGGCTGATCGGTCAGCCAGTCCATGGCCTCATTGAAAATCAATTGTGCGGTCACCGAATCGATCGCCAGCAAACCAAAGGAAAAATGCATTGAACGATACACCTGAGTTTTTTTGGCGACGGCGACTTTGGTACCGTTGTAGTGCATTCCATCCATGAATTCAGGGAGTTTGTCTTCATTCGCGTATTTCGACCGGTATTGATACAGGGCTTTGGCAGTGTTGTTCTTTTTGACGTAATCCACTTCGGGATACGCCCATAACGTATCAAGCCACGGGTATTTCATGTCATCGTACCACAAGTATCGTTCGTGCAAAAGAGCGGAATCAATCGCGAAATCGAATCTCGCGGTGTCATTGCCGAATAGATACGGATTGCTCATCGCGGTTCCGCCGATGAAATCCTCGATTCTCTGCAGAATCGTATCGTTGGGAATATCGTTATCCCACACGCGCAAAACTTTTCCCGACCAGCTGGTATGGATCATCTCGTCGATACCGAAATACTCGGTATATAACGGCGGAACCTGTTGATAGTTGGGGAAAATTACGCCGGACGCCCCGGAGGTAAAGGGATTACGCATAATCGACCAGACACTCATTCCCGAATTCAGTCCGCTGACAATAAATGAGTTAATATACTGGGCATTGCTCGGGGCGGAACCGGGCAGGCTGAAATCAATCATGTCGGTGGCATCATCTTTGACAATAAACACGACTTTATGTCTGAGGATATCGGTAAACAGCACGTTGGTCGCACCTTGGTCGACGTATGATGCCATGTTTTTGGCCGGATAATAGTCCTGAGTCGCCTTAAAACTACTGTATTTAATCACACCGGGGCGATCGGCTGATCCGGTTCCGGGAATTACCTTGTCGGGTAAAATATTGTCAATATCGAAACACCCCGGTTTCCAGGCATTGGCCAGATTTCCATACACCTCTTTTGTCTGATCACGTGTCCCCGGCGGTTTCCCGAATGTCGCGTGCGGGGAGTTTATCACCTTGAGAATCATATAATTCGTCAGATCGACGATAATGATGTCTCTTTCATATTTCGGGTCAATCACGCCGATCCACCGAAAATCCGGGGCGTTATCCGGCACTTTCGAATCGTCGCGCGCCTGACAAGTAAAGAAAAAGAACCTCTTCCTGGTGACAGCCAGAGTCTCGGCCGGAGATGGATCCTTATGAAACGCATCGTAAATGGTGGCACGTTCGACATCGTAGAGCCAGCCGTTCGATTGTTCCACCAGATACGACGATTCCGCGACAAGCGGCAGGTCGTCGAGACGGGACAGCGAATCGGTCGGCAGGGCGGCGGAGTCGATGTCATGATATATGCCCAGAACAAGCGTGTCCCACGTTCCATAGGGATTGTTGACTCCCAACTCCACCGTATTGACGGGGATGTACTCATAGATCGGCGTGATGGTAGTCTCGGGAGGCGTCACCGTCGTGTTAATAGCGGTGTCGGCCGAAATCATACGCGCCAGGGTATCACCTTCAAGATAGTAGTCGCCGTTGGCGTCGACAAAAAACGCCTGCCGATACCGTTCGGTGATATGCACCATTTCCAGACTGTCGTACGGGCCATACAATTTCCAGCGGTACTCGAACGGCGGAGCATCGCGCGGATAGTCCACCGGATCGGTGGCCGACCATTGAATCTCTATTCCGGGAAGAATGCCATCGGACGATACGGCATTAATAAAGGGAGTCCCGATGCTGTAATAGTTAATTCTTGTTTTGGGAAAGTGATTATTTTTACGAAACATGCGATAGATAACGTCGGATTCCGCGCCAAGATTGTCGATTGCCTGTAAAAATACGTACGAAGACACGTATTGGCGAACGGGGTCTTTCACGTCGGCGGACATATTGACCCTGGTGTCGGAATTCGGATTATCAAGACTGACTTCCAGCACCGTCCAGTCGATGTCATCCTTGCCTGCGTAAATATAACCAAGCGGGTCGCCGCCGACCACGGTGCTTTCGATCACGGCATAGCGGAAATACCGAATGAAACCGTCAACGTCGGTGCCGTACCAGTAAATGGTGG
>CAZVNK010000229.1:2386-3261 GCA_964628115.1 uncultured Ignavibacteriaceae bacterium
CGCTTCTCTGGTGCACCCCCAAAAACCGTTGGCATATATGGTCCCCAGTATTGCGACCATGAATAAAATACCACGTTTCATGATTCCCCTCCGTTATCATTACACATTCATCCATATCACATTCATCCCTATCAAAATTTCGGATCGATTCAACCGGCAAGATCCGTTTCATCACCGGAGATTCTGATAGGTATAATCAACGGCGATATCACTTTTTCGCCGACAATAGTCAGAACAAAATCAGGTAAAATATCAGTTCAAAATGTACATAGAGAACGAATCACGGACAATCCGCCTTTTGTTCTGTTATATTGACGAATCAGAGGCGATTGTATCCAAAGAAAAGATGGGATGAGATGCGAAAAAACGGGTGGTTTTCGCATGAAATGTCAGGACCACCCATTCAAAGGCAGTCGATTGTCGGGTTGCTCATGACGCGGGCGCGTCATTCGGAACCGCGACCTACGAAAAAGAAAAAAGATGTCGAAACCGCGGGGGTTTCGACTTACTCGAAGAGGTCGAAGACCCCCGTCCAATAATCATTTCCTCACTGCAATTCGTTGCCAAATACATTAAAATGTATTATCTTTGCTGGTTAAAATGTTTTGATAAATAGCAACGGTTTATAAGGATATCCCATGCCTCTGGAACGTGAAAAAATAGTCCCGATCAATCTCGAAGACGAGATGAAAAGCTCGTATCTCGATTACTCCATGTCCGTGATCACCAATCGCGCGCTTCCCGACGTCCGCGACGGATTGAAACCGTCGAACCGTCGTATCCTCGTGGCGATGAATGACTTAAACCTCTCGCCCGGACGGGGGTATCGAAAGTGCGCCAAGATTTCCGGCGACACGTCGGGTAACTATCACCCC
>CAZVNK010000229.1:3271-5276 GCA_964628115.1 uncultured Ignavibacteriaceae bacterium
GCAGGTGGTTTACCCCACGCTGGTACGTATGGCGCAGGATTTCAACATGCGCTACCCGCTGGTCGACGGACAGGGGAATTTCGGATCGATCGACGGCGACGGCGCGGCGGCCATGCGTTACACCGAAGCGCGGCTGACGCCGATCGCGATGGAAATGCTGGCCGACATGGAAAAAGATACGGTCACGATGATGCCCAACTACGACGAGACGCGCACCGAACCGAGGGTGCTTCCGGGTCGATTCCCCAATTTGATCTGTAACGGCACCTCGGGAATCGCGGTCGGGATGGCATCGAATATCCCGTCGCACAATCTCGGAGAGGTGGTCGACGCGGTGACGGCGATCATCGACAACGAGGAAATCACCAATGACGATTTGCTGGAGTATATTCCCGGGCCGGATTTTCCGACGGGCGGGATTATCAGCGGTCGGGCGGGGATTCGCGAGGCGTATCGAACCGGTAAAGGCCGCCTGACGGTGAGGGCGCGGGCCGCGACCGAAAAGCAAAAAAGCGGCAAGGACTGCATTATCGTCACGGAAATTCCGTTTCAGGTCAACAAGTCCAACCTGCTCGAAAAAATCGCCGAGCTGGTGCGTGACAAGCGAATCGAGGGAATCTACGACCTTCGCGACGAGTCCGACCGCGACGGAATGCGAATCGTGGTGGAGTTGAAACGCGACGCGCAGGCCGAGGTGGTGCTCAACCTTCTGTTCAAGCACACGCAGATGCAGTCGACGTTCAGTATCAACATGCTGGCGCTGGTCGACGGGGTGCCGCTGGTGCTGACGCTCAAACAAATGCTGGACGAGTTTATCAAGCACCGTCACGAAGTGGTCGTGCGGCGGACGCAGTTCGATCTCAACAAAGCCGAAGAACGGGCGCATATTCTCGAAGGATACAAAATCGCGCTGGATAATATCGACGCGGTAATCGAGTTGATCAAGAAATCCAAGGACACCCCGACCGCGCGCGAGGGTTTGATGAAGACATTCAAGCTCTCCGAAAAGCAGGCCAACGCCATTCTCGAGATGCGGCTGGCTCGTCTGACCGGTCTGGAACGCCAGAAGATCGAAGAAGAGTATCTGGCGACGATCAAGTTGATCGAGGAGTTGCGCAGTATCCTGGCATCGAAAACGCGCCGGATGAATATTATCAAGGATGAGCTGGCGGCGTTGAAAAAGAAATACGCCGACGACCGTCGCACCGAGATTCAGGACGAGGCCGAGGATTTCACGCTGGAGGATTTGATCGCCGAAGAAGATATGGTGATCACGATTTCGCACGCGGGCTACTGCAAACGTCTGGCGGTGTCATCGTATCGTCGGCAGAATCGCGGCGGGCGCGGCGTGATCGGTATCGAAACCAAGGAAACCGATTTCGCTGAGCATTTGTTTATCGCATCGACGCACGATTATATTCTGTTTTTCTCGAATCACGGGCGATGCTACTGGGTGAAAGTGCATGAAATCCCGACCGGCGGACGGCTGGCGAAAGGCAAACCGATTGTCAATATGGTCAATATCGGCCCCGGTGAGATGATTACGGCGTTCTGCAAGGTGCGCGATTTCGATCCCGCATATTTCATTGTCATGGCGACCCGGGAAGGCACGATCAAGAAAACGTCGCTGGAGAGTTTCTCCAATCCGCGCAAGGTGGGAATCAACGCGATCAATCTTCCCAAGGGGGATGAATTGATCGAAGCCTCACTCACCGACGGCACCAACGACATTATCCTGGCCACCCGTGACGGGCAGGCGATCCGGTTCCCGGAGGACAAGGTCCGCGCGATGGGCCGCACCGCATACGGCGTGAAAGGGCTGACGCTGGGCAAGGGGGATATCGTGATCGGGATGGTGATTGTCCGGCGCGAGAGCACATTATTGAGCGTAACCGAAAACGGGTACGGCAAGCGTACCAATGTGTCGGATTATCGTGTCACCAATCGCGGCCAACACTTCCGTGAACCCTGCAAGAAGCACAGGCGTTGCTCTCTTTGCCGGTGG
>CAZVNK010000230.1:0-1927 GCA_964628115.1 uncultured Ignavibacteriaceae bacterium
GACGATTGCGCCGTACCGTCGATGCAAAATTGCTGTTGATGATATTAAGACGCCCCTCCGCGCCGTTTTGCGTCGCGCCTATCATCGGTTGCACACCGATTGAGCCTTCAACGATGTACTGTCCGCCCCGATTGTCGCCGTCGTCTATGTCCGAATACAGGTTGGCGTCATAGTCCGATTGCCGGGTCAGAAACGATATCCGACTTCGTTCCGAGGGGCGCACGGTCACGCCGACTTCATAATATTCCCGGCGCTCCGGAACCGCCACCCGGATAATCGGCAGATAATCGCCCGCCGTAAACGATACCCGGTAATCTCCCACTCCTTCGCCGACATACACGAAATACCGATTGCCGTGACCGTCAAAACTTTCTTCGTATGCCCCGGACGTATCCGCCACGGCCCCGTCACGATAACTCAACTCGGTCGCGTCGCCGACCGTTTCCAGCAACGCAATATCCTCCGCGCTCAATTCGCCGGTTTCGGGTTGATCTTTAACGTCTCCCTCTCGATAGTACGCCGCAGTAAACGCGACTGTCGAATCACTCGATGCCACTCCGGCGTTAAATCGGTACAACTCCTGTTGATATTCGTCGGTCAGCGGTTCGAAATCGATCTCCATCCGCGAACGGGAATCGATCGGAATCCTCGGCATAAACGTGATACTCGCGCCGGGATAATCCATGACATAATCCTTGTCCGCGCCGCGTTCCAAAAGACGACCGTCGACCCACACCCGTTCCGATCCCGGCACGATCGCCGTCACCGCCTTATCGGTCGCGATGCGATACGGCCCCTGCATCCGGTCGATTCCATTCAACTGCACACTCGCGAACCGGCCGCGCGGACGCGCCAGAATACCGCCCAGCGAAAGATTGCGGTCGGCATATCCTGCCGTTATTCCGGATACCTGTTTCGTAGCCGAAGCCCCGAATTCCGAGGGTACAACGATTTCCAAATTCCCGATTTCGGATGAAAACCGCCGGGAACGTACCGCCAGATACAGTTTGTCCAATTCGCTGATACGGCTGTTGACCGTCCCGTACGTCGGATCATAGCCCCGGTCGGTTACCGATCCCTGCACCGTCACTCCCGACGACAATTCGCCGGTAATCGACAAATCCAACGACTGGCTGAACTCCGATGTCCCGCCGCTCTGGGAAAGAATCGAGAACCGCTTCGCCCCCTTGATAAACACCCCCGTTTCCTTCCGCAACGGCGGCGATGATGTCTCGCCCGTTGGGGTTCCGGGAAAATCAGACTGCCGCTCGGATGCCTCCGGCGGGTCGATTCCGTACCTCGCTTTCAACCACGATGGAAGCGGCGAATAGTACGCGACAAGCGTGTCGTTATCCGAGGGTGACGGCAATGACAGGGAAAGCATTCCCCGGGTATAATCGATTCCGTAATCGCGTCCTCGTTCCAAACGACGGCCGTTATAAAACAGGCTGTCGGAATCGGTCACGATCAACGACTCGGAAAGTTTGATGATCGGTTTGATTTGTTCTGATGAAAAGACTCGAAAAGCGGCAGTCGCTTTGTCGCCGACAGCGGTCATCACGGCGATAGCGACGATACAGACAAGGCCCAGACGGCGATAATTGATCATCAGTCCTGATAAAGGATTTGGTACACCAGCAGGCGGTCGCCCATGACATCGGTCATGACCAACCGGCTTCCCGGAAGCGCGGCCACGTCGAACGGCTCTTCCAGCTTGTCGAAGGCCGCATCCCGGCCTCCTTCCACGATATACAGCACGTTCCCACCCCGATCGAAACAGAACATCGCCGCCGGATCGCGGTCGACCACCCAGATATTCCCGTGATCGTCGACCGTTATACCCGACGGTTCGTTGAGATACTCCCCACCGAACGACGACATATAATTGCCGAACGCATCGAATTTTTCTATTCGGGCGTTGCTTTGA
>CAZVNK010000230.1:1937-5275 GCA_964628115.1 uncultured Ignavibacteriaceae bacterium
CACAAGCCATGATGGTATTGTCGGGCAGAAGACATATTCCCGAGGGCTTGAGTAGGCGTCCCGCCGAAGTCTCCACGCCGCCGATAAAACGGTCGAAATTACTGAAGCTGTTGAAAACGGCGATGCGCGAATTGTCACGATCCGCCACCATCACCTCGCCGTACTCACTGATCGCGATTCCCGCCGGGCGACCGTACTTGAGCGGGTCCTCGGGATCGACCAGATCTATCAAATATCCGAAATTCAGTCTGGTGTCGAATACGCTGACGCGCTGATTGCCCTCCTCCGATACGTACAGATTCAGATTCCGGTCGGCGGTGATATATGTCGGCCATTTAAGCAGTCCCTCGGCGGTGCCGAAACCGCCGACGTCACGAAGCGCTTGCATATCACGAGAAAATCTTATGATGCGATTATTGCCGGCGTCGACGACATACACCGCGCCGGTGTTGTCGACCGTAACGCCTTTGGGTTGTGACAGAGAACGCGAAAGGACCGTGCCTTCAATCACGGTTTCCGGAACCAATCCGAGCGGGGTGGCGACGGTGCGGGTTTCCTGTCCCGGTTTGGGGCCGCAGGACAGCAACAGCAGAACCAGCGCCGGAAGCATCCGGCAATGACGGCACTTGCGCCACATGTTTAGAACTGATGCGAAAACGACAAACTCACCCGGGGATTTTCTCCGAACGGACTGCCGGAAACCTTGAATTTTCTGATGAATCCCAGGTAATCGTCGTTTATCTCCTCTTCATCATCCTTCTTCTGCCCGGCCGCTTTCTTCTTCAAAATGCGGAAGGCGTCGATACCGGCGATGATACGGTTGGCCGCGGCCACCCCGATCATGAACACCGCCTTGCGGAATGAGGATTCGGCCGAATTGCGAATGACGCGATACTCCTCGCGCGAATCCGGGCTGTCCCAGTACCAATAGGTGTTCGGATCGGTGGGATCGTAATACGGACGTCCCGTTTCATACAGGCGGCCGGAACCGTTGTACTCATGAACATTGTCGTAAAACGACAGCATCTTGTAAAACTCGTCGTCATCCTGTGCCGGTGAAATTCCGGCGTGCGCCACGGCGTAATTGCGGTAATCGTCCTCTTTCCAGTTGCCGTAGGTGTAAAACGCCGCCGCACCCACCCAGGCAACCGCTTCGGTTCCCAGGAAAAACTCCGCGCGTCCCTTTTCACCCATGTACAGATGACCCGCTCCCGGCAGAAGCAGGGTCAGAACAATCGCCTTGGTTTTCGAAATCTGCCGTTTTTGCTCGTATCCCGGCGCGGTCACCGAGGTCGTCGGCGTTATTGACACCGCCTGCCGAGCGATCAGCGATGCCGCGTCATATCCGGTCATGGCGAATTGAAGATCGAGCCGCGACGTCGGCAGTTCCACCGCACCTTCCGCCAGGCCGCACCACGCAATAACGGCGCAACAAACGAGAACGTGTATCAAACGGAATTTGGACATATCGGGAATATCCGCCATTGCTTAAAAGTGATAAGTCAATCTCACGATCGGCATTTTCTCCGTCGCGGAATATTTTTTCATATCGGTTCGGACCGACAACCAACTCTCCTCGCTGTTGCGCTTATTGAATCGATTCGCCGCCAGCGCCGCGTCGAAAGCCGAAATCAAATGGTTGGCCATCGCCACCAGAATAAAGTTATTGGCCGCATCGAGTTTGTCGTTGGCCTTTCCTCGCATATCGTTGTACTTGATCCGATTGGGGGTGTTTAATACCGAACCGATATACGTGATGCCTCCACTGAAAAGCTCTTCATTCACGGTCCAGTAATCATCCCAGCCGCCGACGAACTGATCGTACTTGCCGATCATTTCGTAGTACTGCTGACTTCGCCCCTCCGGCAACGTCTCAGTGGTAGGAATTCCGCTATTATCATCACCTGTCATCGTGTAAAACCAATCCCAGTAATTGGGATTTTCAAGATCGATGCTGTAATCGAGTGAATCACCGCGATCACCTTCGATCCAGTGGAGATCGGCAAACGCTTCGTATTCATCGGTCAAATCATTGCCGTCTTTGTGATAGATAATATACCCGGCCCAGGAACCAACTTCAAGACCCAGCATAACCAGCGGTTTCCAGATGCTGGACTTGGTGTACATCTGCCCCCAACCCGGTACCACCAGCGAATACAAAAAGGCTTTCTTGGGTGCCTTGTATTCATAATCGAAAATGCCGCCGTCGTCGAACTCGGTGGCGAATTCGTCATATTCTTCATCCACGGATAAATGCGAACCCATCAGATCGGCGCCGCCCGTCTTCAGCGACTGAATTTCAAGCTCCAGTTTGCTTTCCGGCAAATCGAGACCGTACGACATTCCCCAACCTATGAATAAGAGTGCGAACGTCAGAATACCAGCTTTCTTCATTGCCATCCATCCTTTCTTACTTCACGATTGCAATATCAGTAAAAGCCGCGCTGGTGGCGCCGTTAAAATCCGCTTTCACCTTACAACGATATACTCCGGTCGGAAGAAACGCGAGCGATAACTGCTCTTCATTGTTTCCGGCCTGACCGTAAAAATAGTCTTCATATACTAAAACGCCCGTGAGATCGAAAACATCCAATGACACGCGCGCATCATCGCCGATAAAATAACGCAGGGTCGTGATTCCGTCGAGCGACGGATTCGGATAGCAGAACAGCCGATCCTGCGGCAAATCCGCACTGGCCGAGGGTGTTTCCCCCGCCGTCGCATTGTCGTAATAAAATCCGCCCGATGCGTCACCGCCGCTCATTGCCCAATCGGCCCGCGACGAATCGAACCAGACGTCATAGGAATACAACCAACCGTCCGCCCCCACAAATGCCAGTCCGCCGCCGGTCATCTTTTTAAACAGAACCGGCGATCCTACCCCGAATACTCCGGCATAGGCGAAATCGCCGCCGCCGTATCCGTCATACGTTAAAATCGAATCGGTTCGGGTTCCGCCCGATGACACCGGGAAACCGTACCGAAGTTCAGGCCCGAACGCGTAGCAATTTCCCTCAGTCGTAGTCACCACGATGTCCTGTTGCCCGTCGTTGTCGATATCCGCTACGACCGGTGGCGAAGCCACCATCGCCGTCTGATAGGCGCGATCAATCGTAATCGGAAAATCCATCAGCAGGACCAGATGCCTGTCCAATGCGTAAATACGGTTTTGCCCCGCCAAGATAATATCGGGATACCCGTCATTATCATAATCCGCCAGAACGGGATTGACGCTGATAACGTCCTGCAAATCGGTCTGCACCGCCGTAAACGAGGGTGTCACGGTCGACGTGTCGACCGATATAATTTTTATAATGCCGTCATCGGTCGCCATCACC
>CAZVNK010000231.1:0-5268 GCA_964628115.1 uncultured Ignavibacteriaceae bacterium
ATATATCCCACATCGTGTTATTTGTCAAGTTTGTAATTGAGGCGGTGGTCGTTTGGCATAAAAAACGGGACAGTCGATATAACTGTCCCGTGCGAAATCGGTGTATTCGATATCTATCAGGGGCAAAGTGGCGGAGGGCCGGGAGGATCACCGTATATGTGACTGATCAATAGCAAAATATCAAGCAGATTCACGTCACCATCGGCATTGGCGTCACCCGATTCCATAGGATTAGGCGCCGGCCCGGGAGGGGTATTATAGATAAAACTGATCAGAAGCAGGATATCCAGCAGATTGACATCGCCGTCGCCATTGGCATCACCAAAAACATAAGATGCCGTTGATGATACATTCAGGGATACCGGAACGATCAACGGATTACCGGCCGGATTTGGATCATTGCTGGAGATGATTATGTCGGCCTCATACGTTCCGGAATCGAGCTGAGTGGTTGTGATTTTCAGGTTGATCAGTTCGGATTCGCCGGAACCGAGGCTTCCCGATAACCGGTCAAGTTCAAGCCAGCGATACGGCCGGTAAAACTCCACGGCCAGACTATCTTTGAGATACGGCGTGAGATAGGCGACTTCCAGCCCGTCGGTACCGGCGGGATTTTCGATGCCGATAGCACAGGAGGAAGCATCGAATTCGGGATCAACCGAGAGATACTGATACAGGATAGAGCCGTCCTCTGATATGATTACCTGAGCGGTGACCACGTCACCCGCACTCGCCCCGTATTCCGGATAATCACTAAACTGAATAATACACTGTGAGGCTTCGGATAGAATATACACGGCGGCATCGGGATTGTTGCCGTTGGTGAAATCCAGATCATCCCAGAGCCACGCCAAGACGGCATTAGGCGTTGAAGTTGAGGGAATGGACGTCTTGAATCGTGAATCCATATCGATCGCGGTGAAGCCGATAATGCCGTTGGATCCGATAAACAGGCTGGTATAGGTGCTGTCGTAAAAGGGAAAACCGAACTGCAGGTCGAACGGCCCGACATAATTATCATCATCCAGTCCGCCGACTTCGGCGCCGATCGTGGAGATGTCAAACCAGGCAAATTCCGGCCCGCCGGATTGATCGGAATCGACCCAGTAATACCCGGTTCCATCGGGTCCGCCGGCATCTTTATTCACGGAAATTCCGACGCGCGGATCATCGAGTCCCTTGAGGTCATCATAGTCATCGAATCCGTCGGGATAAGTCCGCCGCGCCGGTTCCATGCCGTCAAGTTCAAGTGTCTTGCTATGTTGTGGCAGAGCGGTAATGCTGTATATCAGTCCGCCGGGGCCGTCGTTGGCAATCGTAAACTGCTCCGAGGTTGAATCACCTTTGGTCATGACAAAGGCAAACTGATTCGGATCGACGGAAATCTCCGGCGCGAAATCGACACGAATGTCATCGATAAACCAGTCATCACAATCCACACAGGAGCCGAATGAACGAAAACGCAGTTGGAAATTGCCGTGCATGGCATCGGCCGGAAGCGCCAGGACAACGTTGGTAAACGCGGACTGCGTGATACCGGTACCGGGGTGGTTGTTCAGGGTAAGCCATTCCCCGTAGGCATTCCGATAGTCGACACGAAGATAATCGCCGGCATCGGGAGTTTCGCCGCCGCCGCCGCTTTGCACGTAATAGGCCAGAATCGCCCCGGAATACTCGGAGAGGTCGATCAATTGCGTTATGACCGTGTCATTGCCGCCGTCGAGATTCAGTGAATACGGCGTCGTAGGCGGATTCAATCCGTCGGACGAAACCGTGGCGCCGATATTGCTGACCCATCGGATCGTGCTCAGCGTGTCATCCGGGAATGGTTCGTACCAGGGGAATCCCCCGGCCGAACCGGCGGAAATCGGCACGATCGTGGCAATCGTGAAAACTTCGGAATCGCTTTGTGAAACCGCTTTCACGACTGAGGTGTCGCCCTCGTTCATGATGGCCGTTTCGGGGATATGGACTTTGATCATGACGGTCTCGGAATCGACGGCGGGAATCAGGCCGGTGGCGCTTATCGATGTCAGGCCGTCGGCGGAATAGAAACCCGCGTCCCAGGTCGATCCGGAGTCGATGAGTGCATAGCTGTCGTCATACAGACCCTGATTGTGAACGGTCAGCAGGAACGACACGGTATCACCGGATGATCCGTAATTGGTTTGGATTGACGGTGACATTGCGACGTCATAAGCAGGCGGCGGGCCGATGTATATATCATCGATATACCAGTCATCGTAATCGCCGACTGTGGCAAGATTATGCAGGCGAAGCCGGAACGTGGAGTGATACGCGTCGACCGGCAAACTCAGGCGAACCATCTCAAAACCCGGCATGGTCGCACCGGATCCGGCATGCTGTTTCAGGACTACCCAGTTACCCGCGTTATTGTAATATTCGATATAGAGGTCGTCGCCGTCATCGGGCGCCTCGCCTGCGACTCCCTGATTATACTGATACGTAATGATGATATTGGTTTCTTCTTCGAGATCAATGGCCTGAGTGACGATCGTATCCGCACCGACCGGATCGCCGTCGAGATTAAGGCTGTACGGGGCCGACAGGTCGGCGTATGCTTCGCCGGTGACAGTCGCGTCGGCGTTATACACCCAGAAACCGCCGTTGAGTTCCTCGTCGGCAAACGGTTCGGTGATCGGTACCGCCAGCGGTTCACCCTCGGAAACGGAAATCAACATGGCCGTATCGACCAGAGAGGGATCAGTCTGAGAGGATGCAATGACTCGCGCCGTGTCAAGATCGCCGAAGACACTGGCCGGGATATTCACCCTGACCGCGAATGAGAAGCTCTCTCCCTGAGAAACGACTCCACTTGTGGTAATCTCATACGTTCGTGAGGCATCCCAAATAGCAGTCGGCCAGTTATGGCCTGACACCATGAGTGAGTATGTATCGTCGAATATCCCGATATTATGTGCTATCAGATCGTACCAGATCGTATCATCGACTGCCGCTGATGCCGATTGCGTTTCCGGGGTTATATCCACACCGTAATCAAGCACCATGAACGAATATACGTCGGTGGTGTCGGCAACGCCGGCATCATCGAGCGCATATAGATAATAGTCGATTTCAGTCCCGGCGGGCTGTGCCGGAATAAAGGCGTGATATTCATCCTGCGTACCGGTGGAGACAAGCGTTTCGATTGACCAGTCACCGGCCGTTCGCCAATACAGAAGAAGTGAATCCGCTATCAGCGTTTCGTTGGTGGTGATGGTACAGCTAACTTCATAATCATTCAGCGTATCGCTGGTGTTTTCCAATGGAGTGTGCGTGATATTGGTGCCGGCGTAAGGATCATAGCCGTCCAGCATCAAAATGCCGGTGTTATCCGGATCAAGCCAGTCTTTGAGACGGGAATCCGATGAGCCGCCGCCTTCCCACGACATGGCCACCCGGCCGTACCAATCGGAGGCGGTGGGATTGGTGCAGGATGCGTATCCCCCATGAAGCTGGCCGATAATGCGTTGGTTTTGGTCGAACAGTGGCGAACCGGATGAACCCGGTTCGGTCGTACCGTCATCCCATGCATCGATACGCCAGTGGGAGGTTCCCGCCGACGTGCCGAGATAATTGGTCGCCGTGGCGGAATCATAATCGAATGAAATCTTTTTTATATCCCCTGACGGATGATGAATACAGACCGAAGATTGCGGCGCGATATCCTCCGCGGACCAGCCGGAAAAATAAACCTGGTACGAATCGGGCGGCTGTTCTTCGAGTTCCAGAAGGGCAAAATCCGAGTTGTAGTACGTTGCCCGCAGGTCCGATCCCTGCACGGTGTAATAGGTCGGGCCGTCGGCGTTGTCGCAGGTCGGGCTTTCATAATTGAACATGAAAATCCAGTTTTCTTCTCCTCCCAGGCAATGATTAGCGGTTAAAAGCAGTGGTGTTTGATCCTGTCGAGCGTTGTTTACCAGTGCTCCGGTGCAAATCCGTGATCCCGCCGACGTGATAATCATTGCCGCCGAGCGTTTTTGATCCTGCCACGGTTCACCCTCGGGGCAGTTGACGTTATTATTGCAAGCGCCGGACTCACCGTATTCCATAATATCTTTGGCCACGTCGAAATCGAACAGATTGCGATAGGCATGAATCACTCGTGAAACGGTAATGTCACCCAGATTGCGTACCTCGGCAGGTTCATAGTATTCCAGAATGGTAACATCACCCTTGATGGGTGCGGTCGCGAAACTGCCGTTTTCTTTATTGTTGCGCCAGGTAAAGGCCCCGATAACATGAGAACCATCTTCGTTGTATACGTACAACCGGGCGCCTTCGGGAAGATAGAACTCATCGAACAGCAGATTGATGGAATATGCGCCGGACGATGAGATTTTCAGCCGCCACAATCCTGATCCGTCGGGAAGGTCCTCCCAGGTTCCGGAGTTTTGCAGAGTGTAATCGACATCAAACGGTGCGCCGAATCGGGAGGGAATATCCTTTCCCATGTCAGCGGAATCCTCCGCGAGAAACGCCGCGATGTCGACCGTCTCCATCACCGAAGTACTTAGATTAACTCGGGAAGTGCGCATGGTGTTTGAGAAGCTATATGGTGTTCCGCCTTCACTGATTTGGGCGAGAATCGCATTGGTGGTTAGCAACAGGGCAAAGGCGGCAAGCCCGACTGTTTTGAAAAAACGCATACAAACTCCGTTTTCTACCAGATTTCAAGGCCGTGGGCGGAACGTTTTGTTGATTATATCGGTAAATCACCCGAAACCCTTGGTCTTATGTCCTATATTTACAATACGTTTGGGCAAGACCAAAATACAAAAAAGATACGCTTGTTTTGACAAGAGAGGATTTTGCGTGACCATGAATTGCGTGGCGAGTAATGTTTCTTGTATGTATAGGAATAGCAACGCCTTACGGGCATGTCGGCGATGGCCCCGGGGGATTGCCGTAAAGAAATGAAATCAGACACAGCATATCCAGCAGGTTGATATCGCCGTCGGCGTTGACATCGGCCATCTCAGGATGATCCGGCGCAGGCCCCGGCGGAGTGTCGTAGACATGGCTGATGAGAAAAAGAATATCCAGCAAATCGACATTGCCGTCATCGTTGGCGTCGCCGCATATCGGTTCCGGGGCTGAGGCGACCGTCAGTTTTATCAGAGACGATGGACGACTCCATTGCTCATCGGCATCTTTGGCGAGAATTCGATAATAGTAATCCCCAAGTGACTTATCTGATATCGTACCTGAGGTGTCGGCAATTTCGGATGAAAGGACGGTTATCGT
>CAZVNK010000232.1:0-2464 GCA_964628115.1 uncultured Ignavibacteriaceae bacterium
GGCGGCGTGGTGTTCGCCGAGGGTGGCGGCGTGGTGTTCATGTTGAACTATCGCGGCGAACCGTTGACTGTCCGTTCGGTGGATCGGATCGTGAAAAAATACTGCGCCAAACTCGGCAAACGAGTCACGCCGCACATGTTGCGGCACAGCTTCGCGACGCATCTGCTGGAAAACGGCGCGGATATTCTGGCGATCAAGGAAATGCTCGGCCACAGTTCGCTGGCCACTACACAGAAATACACGCATATCACGACAGAGCAGTTGAAGGCGGTGTATAAAAAGGCCCATCCGAGGGCATAGGAGATGATCACGATGAAATGTCATGCAACGACCATACTCGGTTTGAAATACAAAGGACAAGTGGCGCTCGGCGGTGACGGACAGGTAACCTTTGGCGACACGGTGATGAAATCACACGCGGTCAAGATTCGCAAGATGTACGACGACCGTATCCTCGCCGGCTTTGCCGGTGCGGTGGCCGACGCGCTGGCGTTGTTCGAGCGGTTCGAGACCAAGATCGAGGAATTCAGCGGCAACCTTCCGCGCGCGGCGGTCGAGTTGGCCAAAGACTGGCGTACCGACAAATACCTGCAAAAACTGGAAGCGCTTCTGGCCGTGGCCGACAAGGACCATACTTTGCTGGTAGCCGGATCGGGCGAGGTAATCGAACCGGACGACGGGATTCTCGCAATCGGTTCCGGCGGGCCTTACGCACTCGCGGCGGCGCGGGCACTGCTTTCCACCAATCCGAAATGTACCGCCGTGGAACTGGTTCGCAAATCGTTGAAAATCGCGGCGGATATTTGTATCTATACCAATGAAAACATTACCGTGGAAGTGATCAAATGATTAATAAAGATTATAAAACTCCCGGCGAAATAGTCACCCATCTGGACAAATACATTATCGGGCAGGAGAAAGCCAAAAAATCCGTCGCGATAGCGCTTCGCAATCGCTGGCGTCGGCGCGCTGTCCCCGAAGAATTGCAACGCGAAATCCTTCCGAACAATATCCTCATGATCGGCCCCACCGGGGTCGGCAAAACCGAAATCGCTCGACGGCTGGCCGAGATGGCCGGAGCGCCGTTTTTGAAAATTGAGGCCTCGAAATTCACCGAGGTGGGATATGTCGGACGCGACGTCGAATCGATGGTGCGCGATTTGGTCGATCTCGCGGTCAATATGGTCAAGCAGGAGAAGTCCGAACAGGTGCTGGCCAAGGCGTGGGAGAATACCAACGAACGCCTGCTCGATTTGCTTCTGCCGCCCCCGCCGCAGAAACGGGGCAAGAGCACCGAGGGCGAGGCGATCCCGCTTCCCGAGGAACCGTCGACAGCGACCCGCGAGAAATTCCGTGAGAAACTTCTGGCCGGCAAACTCGATGACCGGATGGTCGAGCTGGACACCCCGCAGGACAAATTCCCGGTGGTGGAGATCTTTTCACCGATGGGAATGGAGGAGTTGGGGATCAATTTTCAGGAGATGTTCTCCGAGATCATGCCCAAGAAAACCAAACGGCGCAAAATCACTATCGCCGAGGCGCGCAAAATGCTTCAGTCCGAGGAACTCGCGCGGCTGGTCAACATGGACGACGTGATCCTGGATGCGCTCGAACGCGCCCAGCAATCGGGGATTATTTTCATCGACGAGATCGACAAAATCGCCGGGGAACGCGCCAAGATGGGGCCGGACGTGTCGCGCGAGGGAGTTCAGCGGGATATCCTTCCGATTGTCGAAGGCTCCAATGTCACCACCAAGTACGGCATGGTGAAAACCGATCATATTTTATTCATCGCCGCCGGGGCGTTTCATTCCTCGAAACCGTCGGATTTGATTCCCGAATTGCAGGGACGGTTCCCGATTCGGGTGGAGCTGGAATCGCTGAGCGCGGGGGAGTTCGTGCGCATTCTTTCCGAACCGAAAAACGCGCTGGTCACGCAGTATACGGCGTTGATGGACACCGAGGGGATCGCGCTGAAATTCGAGAAAGCGGCATTGAAACGTATCGCGGAGATCGCCGAGGAGGTCAACACCAACACCGAGAATATCGGCGCGCGGCGACTGCATACGATCATGACGACTTTGCTGGAAGACATCATGTTCGAAACCCCGGTACGCAAGAAAACAGTCAAGATCACCCCTGACTTGGTGAACAAACGCCTGGCCGAAATCATCGAAAACGAGGATTTGAGTAGATATATTTTGTGATGATGGCGTGTTTGTCTTATGAATATTCAAGTGGCCTGAGTTTTCGGTTGAATAATAATCGTAGGGGCGGTTCAAACCGCCCTTTTTTTATGTCTATGTAGCAAAAAGAACTGTCATTGCGAGCACAGCGATCATACCCCTTTTCTGTCATTGCGAGCACAGCGAAGTTGATATAAAGTTCCTATATAAATGAAATAAATAATAAGCATTATTAAACCTTGCAATCTATATAACTTGTTATTTTTAATAGTTGGTAA
>CAZVNK010000232.1:2474-5224 GCA_964628115.1 uncultured Ignavibacteriaceae bacterium
AGTTTCGAGGGGCAATCTCGTTGTTTATGTTGTGCAATAATGATCGTCGGAGATTGCCGCGTCGTTCTCGATAAACCTCGAACTCCTCGCAATGACATACTCCCGACATGGTTGGCCCGCCGCGTATACTGTCATTGCGAGCACAGCGATGCTGTCCCTTTTCTGTCATTGCGAGCAAAGCGAAGCAATCTCTATTGGAGAATCATAGACTATCATACAAATCCTTCCACTCAGGATTAAACGCCGCAATCAACGCCTCTTTCTTCGCCCGAGAACCGCCCTTGATTTGTTTTTCTCGTGCAATAGCTCTGTAGGCATCCTCAAATATTTCGAAATAAACCAACTTCCTGATTTGATATTTGGATGTAAAGCCGGGGACTAATTTGTGTTTGTGAGAATAGACTCTTTTGAGAAGGTCACTTGTTACACCGGTATATAATACCGTGTTATGTTTATTGGTCATCATGTATACATAGTACTGCTTACTCATATTTACTATCGAGATTGCTTCGTCGCGTCCGCTCCTCGCAATGACACCCTCCTGACATGGATGACTCCGCGGTTACTGTCATTGCGAGCGTAGCGAAGTTGAAATTCCCGAGTTTCGAGGGGCAATCTCATTCACACAAACTCGAAATAACGTCCTTGTGAAAAAATCACTGGGTGGCCCGCCTTTCAGGTGGGTTTCATATATTCCAATATAACTCACATCCATTCCCAACCCCTTTACCATGATGAAAACCTAAGCCTGACCGTAATTGGGCTTTTTAGCCTTTGATCAGTTTAATGTATTTCAATTTTGATATCAATTCAATGGTTTTTTCGATATTGGCATATTAATGGATATGGTTTAGGCGTGTAAAAAAACCGTCTTTATGCGTGTCATTGCGAGCGAAGCGAAGCAATCTCGTTGTTTATGTTGTGCAATAATGATCGTTGGAGATTGCCGCGTCGTTCTCGATAAATCTCGAACTCCTCGCAATGACACGCCTTCCTCAATCCAGTTCGGCTCCCGCCCGTGATCGGTCGATCCCGGATCGACCGCCAATGTCCGGTGCCCTGCCCTTTGTGGTGGGATTATATTTACGAATATTATTTATTGGCTTCCGGCGCCGAAATCGGTTAGCTTCACTCCATGATCGAATTACCCGTCAGCGGAATCGAGACATACTGGTGGCTACCGGCTGTCGTTGCGTTCGGGATATCCCTTCTGGCATCGACCGGCGGGCTGTCCGGCGCGTTTTTTCTCCTGCCGTTTCAGGTCTCGATGCTCGGGTTCACCGGCCCGGCGGTTTCACCGACCAATCTGGTGTTCAATATCGTCGCGATTCCATCGGGTGTGTACCGTTTTTGGCGTGAAGGACGAATGGTCTGGCCGCTGGTCTGGACCATTGCGCTGGGAACCATTCCGGGACTCTTGGTCGGGGCGTATATCCGCATCAACTATTTGCCTGATCCGTCGGCGTTTAAATTCTTTGTCGGCATGGTACTGCTGTATATCGGCGGACGGTTGGGTGTTGATATTTTCAAAGGGAAGGCCATGCCAAATAAAAACGGCAATGCCGCGTCGGATTTCAAAGTCATCCCGAAGGAATTCGGATTGAAACGAATCGCGTATCGATTCAACGGTACTGACTATCACATCCCGACAATGGTACTGTTTTCATTAAGCCTGATTGTCGGGGTGATCGGCGGGATATACGGCATCGGCGGTGGTGCGATTCTCGCGCCGGTGCTGGTGTCGGTGTTCGGTTTGCCGGTGTATACCATTGCCGGAGCGACGTTGTTAAGCACATTCCTCAGTTCGGTCGGCGGGGTGATCGTGTATTCTTTTATGGCGTTATTTTATGCAGACACCGGAATGGCAATCGCGCCGGATTGGATATTGGGCGCGATGTTCGGTGTCGGCGGCTCGATCGGTATTTACATCGGCGCACGATTGCAAAGATATTTGCCGGTACGTTTAATAAAGGCGATTTTGACGGCATGCCTATTATTCATCGCCGTGCGATATATTGCGGGGGTTGTGTTGTAAAAAATGTCATATGTGATTATATTTGTGAATAAAAAAGTTGGGTGATAGTATGAAAGATTCAGTTAGATTTAAACTAAAAGAGGCGAAATTCTTTTTGTCCTTATTGGAGATTAATCAGGCCAGTACTCCAGAGCGTAATTATTACTTGAGTGCATTTGTGACAGCGGCCAGAAGTGTTGAGTAATTTCTGCATTCTTGTTATAAAAAAAATGAAGGCGTTCAAGAGTGTTATGATATGAAATTGTCTGAGTGGAAGAAAGATGATGTGTTTAAAGAATTACTCAAAGTAAGGGATTCCAATGTTCATAATGACCAGATACAGACCGAAACACAAGCGAGGCTTCTCATTGCACATACTGTCTCATTGACAAAGGAAGAATGGGCAGTCCCAATGCCAATGCCGGATAGACCCCTTATGCAAAATGCAGATGACAATCCCATAATTGAATGGTGGAGGTTTGATAATGAAATGGGAGACAATATCCTACAGTTCTGCAGATCCGTAATCCCAAAGCTTGAATCAATAATAGAAGAGTATGAAAACAGGTTCGATTAGAATTCTTTTAATTTGCTTCTGAACCTATGGAAAATGATTTAATCTCCATCAGATCTGACTAATATCCATTCTATTGGATTTCCTGGCTTGTATTTTTTTAATCTCCAAGTTGAAAATGTAAAGTACTCTTTACCATCGGCGTCTTCATATGTAAGGTAC
>CAZVNK010000233.1:0-2258 GCA_964628115.1 uncultured Ignavibacteriaceae bacterium
TGAACACCATTGGTGATAGTCCCCCTGCCGTTGATAGCGGCAACCAGGCGATGACCACCGAGCGGGTTGCCCCAGCGATCCTTGATCGTCACCGAGAACGGAGATGACGTACTGTAATTGACCGTGGACGGGATATCGAGTATACAACCGCTCAGGTAAGCGGTGCCGGTTGTCAGCGTGCACGGCACAGCGGCATTGACCATCCCCTTGTACGTGCCCATAATCATATCCACGGCACCGATACCGTCGTCTTCCGTATCGGTCAATTCCCAGGAATAATCGTAATCAAGCACAACCGCGATTAAAAACGATGAAACTACCGAGGCATAGCAACCGTCCTGCACAACACCGGATGCAACCGACACGTGATAACTTTCGATATCAATTTCGGTTTGATCCATGACGTAGTTCCGATTCACATCGCGAACCTGCAGATAAAACTTTCGTGTCATCTTGCCGTCTGCGACGATCGAAGTCGGGAAGCCGTCTTCGACAAACCAGAGCGTATCCGGAATCCAGCTGTTGATAAAGACCACCGTATCGACAACGGTACCGCCGCTGGTTTCGGCGATGACTTCGACGAGACCATCGGCAGTCAGCGGTGTGTACCCGGACAGCCACTTGGTTTCCACAACGCCTTCTTCATCGGTGGTTCGGGCCTCATGGGCCTTGATCACTCCCTCGTCGCAAGTGAAATACACCGCGACCGAGTCGCGCACCGGATTGTTGAACACGTCCGACACAATCGCAGTTATTATGACCTCATCATTCACCCATTTCCAGGCCTGGACATTACAGACTTCGGAGCCGACCACGATATTCGCCGGCGGACCGGCATGCACCATCAGCAGTGCGGAATTCGAAAGAATCGTATCTGCCGAGGCACGAATGCGAATAGTCCCCGAGACGGTTCCCGATGAAATCGGACAGGAAGCAATGCCCTGGGCATTGGTGGTGGCCAGATACGGGCCGTAACCGGAGGTTCCCAGCCGTTCACCGCCGCCCGGACCGTCGGTAATGATAAACGAAACCTGAATGCCTTCGGGAACGTGGTTTCCGTTGGCGTCATAACCGATTGCGTACAACAGCGCCGTTTCCATACCGCCGGTGGTTTGCACCGCCAAACTGTTGGAATCGGAATACAGGTAAATGCTTTCGATCGTGGCGTTCGGCGTCAACTGCAAGGCCGTTTCACCGTAGCCGGTAATGTTATCGTCGTCGACCGTAGCACGAATGTAAACCGTTACCGCTTCGGTGCCGGCGACGTAATCGGTCACCACCTGACCGCTTGAGTTCGTATACGCGGACGACGGAATAAAGCCGATGGCACCCCAGCTGTCGTTGTCGATAACATCATAGATAACCGAGTCCACACCGGCCGTATAATATCCGTTGCCGTCAATGTCATCGAACCGTTCTCCCGCCGTCAGGCGAACCAGTGTCGATTCCGGAGCGGGAGTCGACTCGCTGTCCTGAATCGTTATCGTCACCTGTGAGGTCGAAACACCGTCGGCCAGAAGCAGTGACGGCGCGATGTCGATATTGACGTTACCGGATCCGGATTGCGCCGAGTTGGTTACTTCCAGCGCGGCATCATTGTATATATTGTCGGTAATTTTCGCCGTCAGGGTGATGCTTCCCGACTGTGTCGCCGTAAAGACACTGGCGACCAGACCGTTGGCGTCACTGGTATCCATTGTCGGCGTAAAATACCCGGCCGTCGTCGGAGTACAGGCAAACAGAATCACACGATTGGCCAGCGGATCGTCACCGTTCATGACCACCGCCTCCACGACGGTGCTTTCTCCGACCGTGATCGATCCCGGACTGACCGATACCGCGCCGACGTCGATCGAGGATGACGGCGTGGAATTCGAGGATGACGACGAGTCACAGCCGCCGATCATTATTGCCATGACGGCCAGCGCCAGAACACCCACGAACATTTGCGATTTGAGATTTTTGCGTGTCATAATCACTCCTGCGATATGAATATGGACCATTTGTTTTTTATCTAACCTGAGTGGCGTTTATAATTCTATTGATAGTATCGGCCGATTCGCCCCGCCAATTAACCAGAAAAAAACCCGCCCGAAGGCGGGTTTTCAAAGACTTTGCGAGTGTTACGGACCGGTGTCGGCCAGATCGTCCTCGACAATGGTCGGGGTAACAAAGATAACCAGATCACGGTTTTCGGTCGATGTTTTCGTGTAGCTGAACAAAGTCCCCAGAATCGGGATATCCATCAGAATCGGCAC
>CAZVNK010000233.1:2268-5188 GCA_964628115.1 uncultured Ignavibacteriaceae bacterium
CATCAAGAAACAAAGCCCATGAATACCCCGCATAATCGACCATGGGGACCCGTAATTCCAGTTCGTCCTGTGTCGTCAGCCCGCCGATTACCGCGGTCTGACCGTTGTTGACGACCACGTTGGTCTCGGCGTTGTTGGTGTTGATGATTGTCCCGGCGGCGTCCGGCTCAAGCGAACTTCGTTCCGGATACAGGTGCATCAGAATCTTGTTGTCCGCCGTGATATGCGGCGTCACGCGGAGAATCGTACCGACCTCCTCGAATTCCGTCACGACGTTGCCGGCTTCGTCAAACTGCGTCACCGGAACCTTCTGCCCCATCTGAATGCGGGCCTCCTTGTTGTCGATGGTCGTTATTTCCGGATGAGCGATAATCTTGCCTTTGCTGGTACTGAGGATATTCGATACCGTCGCGTCCAGATCCCAGCCGCGCGTCGTCGCAATTCCGACTGAATACGTAATGAAATCATCGGCCACACGATTGCCGCTTTGCGTTCCGGTCTGCGTAATCGACCGGTTCTCATTCGGGACATAACTACCCGAGGCCGTCCAGTCGACTCCCAGTTCGAAAGCTTCATTGGTTGAAATTTCGAGAATCTGGGTCGAAATCTTGATCTGCTTGGCCGGACGATCGAGTTCATTGATGAAACTCACGACCCGTTCCATGTTTTCCGGGACTTCCTGGAGAATCAGCACGTTGGTCCGTTCGTCGGTTTCGGCCTTGCCGCGCTCAGTCATGAGTGATTTGACCGAACTCACGATTTCCGAGGCCGCGGTGTTGGCCAGCCTGACAATTTTGATATCCAACGGCGCCAGACTCTGGCGTTCGACATTGTGGCGCTCGATATCCGTCTGTTCCTTCCGATATTCCTCGGCGGGAACGATGCGAATAAAATCGTCTTCCTCAAACACTACCGCCAGACCGTAGGTACTGCCGATAATCTTCAGCGCCTGATCCCACATGACATTGCGAAGATTGATGGTAACCGAACCCTGCACTTTGGGCGCCACCACCACGTTCACCTTACCGTAATCGGCCAGAAAACGGATGACCGACCGAATGTCGGCGGATTGGAAAGTCAGGTTTTCAATCGCCACGGTCGGATCGCTTTTGGTCTGCGGTTGGGCGAACGCGCTCGTCATGGTCCCGATCATCACAATCAGGAGCAGTGCCGGAATAAGATACCTGTTACGTTTCATATCCTTCATATACCTTCCTGCCTTTCCTTATTCTTCGCCAAGGTCCAACGCCACCGATCGACTCCAGCCGTACTCAAACAACTGGAAATAGGCGCGATTGGGGTCTATACGTGAGACATAACCTTTTTTGACTTTATCACCCTGTTTCAAAATATAACCATACCCATCCAAGTCCTCGAGCAAAGCCCGATTCTTGCCCGACTGCGATTCGAGCACACCCACCAACCGCAGGGTTTCCACGTCCGGCGTCCGTTTGTCGATCGGGTTGTCATTTTGCTTGGCATCGTCGATCAGCGTTTTAAACGGGTCGCGGTATGATCCCGGGCTGTATTTGATGACCATTCTGGTCGGAAACTCCGCAACGATCGTCCCTTTCAGCTTGGCCGGCATCACCGGATTGCGGCGAAACCGCGACGTGGACTTTTTCTGATCGGCCTTGGCTTCGGCGACAGCTTTGGTATCGACATCGGCATCGGCATCGGAATACGTTTTCTTCTTCTTGGTAAAGGTCTTATCCTTGACTCCGTCTTCCGGCTTGGTATTCTGTTCCGGCTGGGTCGGAGTAGTCTTTTTCTCTTCGATTTTGTCCGTTTGTGACGGCTCCACGGCGGTGTCGACCTTCTGCACCGGGGCCGGTTTGGCCTTCGGTTTCGGTGTCGACTCGGCCTTCACGCTTTTCTGCGAAGACGGTTTTTCGGCCTTGACTTCGGCGACTTCCACCGGCGGTTTGCTCGGCGGATTGACCGAAGCGGGCTTCGGAGTCGCTTTCACGATCGGCGTCCACTGCGCCATTTCGGCTTCCCACGGACGGGACTGCTCCGCCAGGTGATAGGTCGCCACTTGCGGTTGCAGGACTTCCGGAATCGGTTTGGACTCGGCAACAACCGCGGTCTTCGGAGAAGCTTTGGGCGGCTCCACCGAAGGCTTTTGAGCCGTTTCCGGCTTCGGATCAGGGTTTACGACCGGCTTCACCTTGGGGGTCGCAACTCGTTCCGGTTCAGTCGATTTGTTCTGGGCCGGTTTCACCGCGACGGCCTTGCTGTCAATTGACGGCGCCGGCTTCGACGGAGCCGGTTTGCCAGCAGTGCGGCTACACCAGTCGGCAAACGCGCCGCCGGTTTTGTCCGGTATATAAATGAATAACCATTTGCCTTCTTTTTCGATTCGATACGCCGCCTCATGCTTTAAATCCAGCACCAGTCGCACCACTTTTTCAGGCGTTACCGCATACTGACTGGTCCGAACGGCGGTAATGACCGACTGCGGCAGTTCGTAAAACGATTTCCGCCCCAGTTGATGCACGGCCGGGAAAACATCCACCACCACGCGAAACGGCTTACCGTCTTTGGCTTCTTCCAGTTGATGTGAATACTGGAATGTCCCCTCGGTTTCGACCTTAAACACCGTCTCACCGTCGGCATGGTTAATCCAGATCGTTCGGACGTCGGTGTCGGCCATAACGGAGGTGATGGCGCATCCCACGATTAGAACCGCGAATATCAATGCTTTTCTATTCATGATCTCATCCACCTCCTATAAGGACAGTTGCTCAAGTCTCTCCTCCTGCTTGACAAAGTAGGTGGAGAGTACGAAGTTCGCGGTCATGGTCGGCTTGGCGGAGAAATTGTCGCCTTCCTCTTCACCTCTTTCGCCGATATTGGCGGCCGTCGTCGAGTTGACCTGCAACTCCGAGACATTGGCGATAAAGGGAAAGTTTGCCAC
>CAZVNK010000234.1:0-5143 GCA_964628115.1 uncultured Ignavibacteriaceae bacterium
CATGATGCCGAAGATATTGCCCTCGGTATCTTTGAAGTACGCCAGCCATCCCACTCCCGTGATCGGGGTTTTGGGGATCACGATTTCGCCGCCGTGACTGGTGATTTTGACGAGATAGTCATCGACCGACGCGACATCGAGCGTGTTGTACACCGCGCGTTCCGGGTGACGGCGTTTGAGAATGCCGCCGTTGATGCCCGGCTCGCGGGGGTTGCCGGTGGAGCAAAGCCAGTACTCCTCCGGCCCGTCCCATTTGTCTATTTTCCAGTCGAACACGTTGGCATAAAAATCGGCGGCGCGTTCGGGATTATCGGCATGAATTGCAAAATGAACGACACGCGGCATATACTATTCCTCCGAGATATTCGTTTTCCCTGGTGCACCAAGTCCCATCCACAGGGAGTTGATACGAAACGGAGATACAATTTATTGGTATTTTCCGCATCTATACCGGAGTCGGATTCATTGTCGAAATGGTATAAAAATGAAAAGTCGAACGTGTTTATTTATTGCATTTTGTTCCGAATAAACATAGATAGGGGATAAAACCGTCAGGGTTGACAGTAAATAATTGCAGGATAGTCTCTTGTGAAAGGAGTGACCGTGAAAAAAGCATTGATTCTCGTGTTGGTGGGGCTGTTTGTGATCGGGTGCGGCTCATCGAAAAAGGTATACCGAATCGAGCCGGAAACCGTGACCGATTTGAGCGGCAAGTGGAATGATACCGACGCGCGTCTGGTGGCCGAGGAGATGATCGCGGATTGTCTCTCGCGGGTGTGGGTGACCGATTTCGCCGCCGCGAACGGCGGCAAACCGGTGGTGACGGTGGGCACCATTCGCAATCTGAGCAGTGAACATATCGACACGGAGATTTTTACGACCGATTTCGAGCGGGAGTTGATCAATTCCGGCAAGGTGCGATTCGTGGCGGCCAAGGATCAGCGTCAGGAAATCCGCGAGGAACGGTTCGAGCAACAGGAGTTCGCCTCGAAGGAAACGATGAAAAAGATTCGCAACGAAACCGGCGCGGATTTCATTCTGCTCGGTGCGATCAAAACCGTGGTCGATGAAATCGAGGGAACCAAAGTGGTGTTCTATCAGACCGATCTGGAGATGATCGATATCGAGAGTATGGAAAAGGTCTGGATCGGCACCAAGGAAATCAAGAAAGAAATCTCCAAGAAGAAAACCAAGTGGTAGAATCGCCAGTACAAACATTTCGGGCACAGATAGCGGTCGCGATACTACTGCTGTGCCTGACCGTATTTTCCGGTTGCAGTTCGGTGATGACCAACACGAAGATGTACCGTCCGGTCACCGCCGAATTGCAAAACGACAATTTCGAGTCCGCGGCGCAAAAAATCGAGGCGCTCAAAGGCAAGTTTGCCGGGAAAGACCGGTTTTTGTACTATCTTGACGCCGGACTGGCGCATCACTATGCGCAACAGTACGACACCAGCACGGTGCGGCTGACGTCGGCCGAGGATGCCGCCGATGAGTTGTTCACGAAAAGCATCTCGAAAGCGGCGTTGTCGGTGGTGCTCAACGACAACGTGCTGGATTATTCCGGTGAGGATTACGAAGTTCTGTACACCAATTTGTTCAAGGCGCTCAATTTCGCGGCGCAGGACAAATTCGATGACGCTTTTGTCGAAATCCGTCGCGCCAACGAAAAACTCAACCTTCTGGAATACAAGTACCGCGAGGCCGCCGAGGAGTTGAACCGTGGCGCCGAAAAAGACACCACCGGAGTGGCGATCAGGTACGAAGCCAAAAAGGTTCGGTTCAACAACGATGCATTCGCGCGATATTTGAGTATGCACCTGTACGCCGCCGACGGAAAGTACGACGACGCGCGGATCGATCACGATTATTTACGCGCCGCGTTTCAGGAACAACAGTACATCTATAATTTCCCCGTGCCGGAGGTGCGATATCATTCCGAGGATCGGGCGATTGTCAGCGTGGTGGCGCTGGCGGGGATGTCCCCGGTGAAAGAGGCGCTCAATTTGCGCCTTCGCACCGACAAGGATCTCGATCTGGTGCAGATTCTGTACACCGATCCGGAATTGCAGGACACCGAGTACGGGCATATCCCGATGGAGATATCGCACGATTTTTATTTCAAATTCGCGATTCCGGTCATTGTCGCGCGGGAGTCGATTGTCAGCCGGATTCGCGTGTCTGCCAACAGGGAATCGATCGGCACGTTGCAGTTGATCGAGGACGTGGGGACGGTCGCGGGCGAAACGTTCGAGGCGAAACGGTCGCTGATATACCTTCGCACCGTGGCACGCGCAGTGTATAAGGGCCTGCTGGCGTACACCCAGAAGAAAAAGGCAGACAACGGCGAGCTGGGCGGATGGCTGGCCAAGCTGGCGATCGACGTCGTGACCGATATTTCCGAAAACGCCGATTTGCGATGCTCCCGGTTGTTGCCGGGGAAGATATATGTTGGGGATTTCGAGTTGGTACCGGGAACGTATGATTTCAAGGTCGAGTTTGTCGATCAACACGGGATGGTGGTTTCGACCGATTTCATCGAGGGGTACACAGTTTTGAAAGACGGCCTGAACCTGATCGAGGCGGTGTCGCTGAAATAGGCCGGGTGCGGGAGCGTATGATGAATATCAGCAAACAGGTCAGTTTGAATTTGAATATCCGGGGGCTGGAGCAGTCCGCCACGCTGGCGATCAACGAGCGAAGCAAAGAATTGCAGAGACAGGGGCGAACGGTGTACCGGATGGGGTTGGGACAGTCGCCGTTTCCCGTGCCGGTTCCGGTGGTCGATTCGCTGAAACTTCATGCGCACGAAAAGGACTATCTTCCCCCGCAGGGCCTGGGAACGCTTCGCGAAGCGGTGGCGGAATTCCATCGCAAGAAAGACGGTGTCGAGGCACTCGCCGACAACGTGCTGATCGGCCCCGGTTCGAAAGAGCTGATGTTTCTTTTACAGTTGGTGTACTACGGGGAGTTGATCGTGCCGAGTCCGTGCTGGGTGTCCTATGTCCCGCAGGCAAAAATGCTCGGACGGACGGTCAGTTTGATCAATACCACGTACGAAACCAAATGGGGGATTACCGCCGAGCAGTTACTCGAGCATTGCGAGCGCGAGCATGATACGTATCGTCCCCGGATATTGATTTTGAACTATCCGGGCAATCCCGAAGGGTGTACGTATGATGATAACGATTTGACCGAGCTGGCGGAGGTGGCGCGGCGATTTCAAGTGATATTATTATCGGATGAAATCTACGGTCAGCTTCATCACGAGGGACGGCATGTTTCCGTGGCGCGGTATTACCCGGAGGGAACGATTATCAGTTCCGGGTTGTCGAAATGGTGTGGGGCGGGTGGCTGGCGGCTGGGGACGTTCACTTTTCCCCCCGACATGGACTGGCTGTTGGATGCCATGACCGTGGGGGCGTCGGAGACGTTTACGTCGGTGAGTGCGCCGATTCATTACGCCGCGGTGCGTTCATTCAAGGGCGGAGTCAGGATCGAACGGTATCTCTGGCACGCGCGGCGGATTTTGAAAGCGCTGGGCAACCGGTGCAGTGATATGCTCAATGCCGGCGGGATTCGGGTTCCCGCACCGGCGGGCGCGTTTTATCTTTTTCCCGATTTCACTCCTCTTGCCGACAAGCTCGCTGAGCGAGGGATTAACGACAGCGTGACACTGTGCGAGAAACTTCTGACCGACACCGGCGTTGCGATTCTTCCCGGCGTGGTGTTCGAACGTCCATCCAATGAACTGACCGCGCGTCTGGCGTATGTCAATTTCGATGGGGTCAAGGCGCTGACGGCCAGCGAAACCATCCCGCTCGATCAACCGCTACCGGATGATTTTATCGACCACTGGTGTTCTCACACGATCGAGGCGATTCGCCTGATGGTCGACTGGGCGAACGGGTAAGCCTAAAACTGCGTGGTGGTGTCGGGAGGCGTTACCACGTGAAACAGGCGATTGATCGTATCAAGATATTTATCATCTGAAATCTCCGCCAGACCGTATCGGTGCAGACTCCGAAAGTCCACCGTTCCCAGCACCAGCGATGAAAACTCCGCGATATCAAGCGAGATCGCGATATCATGATCCGCGTTGTTCATCACGCGCGGCACGCCGTTTTTGAAATGGATAATCGTGTCACCGTCGTTGGCTTTGACAAAACTGTCTCGCACGGTGATTTTCAGACGGCAGGTGACATCGTTAAAATTGTGCTCTTTGAGCCGGACAAACAGCTCTTTTATGTCAAGCACGCGGTACATGATTCCCAGTCCCTGAAGGTTGCACTCGTGCGAAAGTCGCCCGACATTGTGCAGGGAGCCGTTGCGGGCATCGAAAGGAAGGAAGTGCAGGAATTCGTCCTGCGTGCTGAATTTGATTCGTCGCACCTGATCGGCTTGTGATTGCAAAAACGCCATCAGCCCCAGAAACACCTCACGGTTTTCATACACGAGTTCTTCGACTTCCATGTCATTGTGGATGAACTGGTCCTGCTGGATTTTCTTGAAGCTGAAAACGATATATCCCCGGATGGTGCGATCGTCTTTGTACATCGCAATCCGGGCGGCATTACGAAATGTCCAGCGCCATTCGTACACGCACTTTTCGAACATGCCGTGAGTCTTGCGGGCCATCCGGTTGTAACATTCGGTCATTGCCTTGAGATTCGGTTTGGTGACCAGTTCCACGTTCTCCCGCCCGGCGGCTTTCGGCAGATGTCCCGCCTGGATATGGTACTCATTGTGTTTGATGCCGTAGCCGAAACCCATTTTGCGATAAAAGTCCGGGCGGAACGGATAGAGGGCGGCCAGCGGGTAGTTGAGTTTGCGATAGTGATCGAGATAGTGTTCGACGAGTGATTTGCAGATTTTCTCTTTTTTGTGCGCCAGATGAACCGCCACCAGCCCGATTCCCCCGGTCGGAAGCATGTTGCCGAACACGTTCATGACAAAATCGTGCATACGCATCACGCCGAGAAGCTTTTTGGAGCGGTACAATCCCATAATAGTCTGGGTGGGATCGGTTTTGCGAGCCGTTATCATGATCTTTTTCTGACGTTGCTTATCTTCGGGCGAGTTGAGGCCGAAGCCGGGATAAGCGTTGCTGACGATATCCATCAGATCATCATAATCTTTG
>CAZVNK010000235.1:0-5134 GCA_964628115.1 uncultured Ignavibacteriaceae bacterium
GGTCGTCAACTCGCCGGTTGCCCGACGGATTCCGGCACCGTCCGCCAGTGAAAGCACTTTGTCGTCCGCACTACCGTCGTTGTCGAAGGTTCCCATCGACAGCGTCAAATCACCGTTAACCGTGGCGTCGGCGCCGAGAGTTACGGTTTGATCGGCAGAATAAATAACCAGATCCTTCAGCGTCGTCCCATCGGTCGGAAGTTCCGGCCCGGTCGTAATCGATTCCGTCGCACTCGTGTAGCGGACGTTTATCTGCCCGAGGAAGTCCGGCGCGGCGGCAATCGTGCCGTAGGCTCGTGAAATCCAGGCATCATCCGCCAGCGCCAGCAGGGTGCCGTTCGTGCTGTTATCGATAATACCGCTGGTCATGCGCACCAGGCCATGCACCGTCAATTGGTACGGCCCGGATGCCGTCAATACGAACTCCGCGTCGTTGTTTACGATCAAACTGTCGACCACGGAACGATTGTCGTTAAGCGCCCACAGTTTTTTGGTCGCGTTGCCGTTGAAACTGAATTCGACGTCATAGTAACTGGTGTCGACGACATCCTGGTCCGTGTCGGCGGTTTCGGGATCGCGCTGATAGCGCACCTTCCCGTCATTAATCAGGGTCGGCGGAAATATCGTCGTACTGCTCGAGGTCTTGAACGTGCCGCCGCGTTTCAAATCGACGATAGAGGTATCGAACCAAACATCAGTCGTCGTGATACTCAACAACGAACCGCCGGAATCGATCGTGATCGTTCCCGGATTGAACTCCGGTCCATAGGTCGAACTGCCGAGTCCGGTGCCGATTTTAAACTGACCGCCGTCTTTGATGTCGATGCCGCCGATATGGTAATCGTACGAACTGGCATCGTAGAATTGCACGTCGCCGTATACCGTCAGCTTGCCGATCGGTTCGCCGGCGCCGCTTCGGACAAAATGCGTCCCGTCGCCGTCCTCGAACAGCCAGATGCCGTCGGCCTGCACGGTGATCGTCAATTCCTGGTCATGCGTTAAGTTGCCACTGCTTGTCCAGCGCGCCTCCAGGTCGTCGCCGGCCGCGAACAACAGCGTCCCGCTGACGATTTCAAGGCTGTTTTGCACACACAGGCGCATGCTGTTGCCGGCCGTGGTCACGATCGTTCCGATTTCCTTGTCAATAATCAAATCACGGAACGAGGTCGAACCACCGTCGGTACTCCAGCCGCTGAGGGTTTGCACCGGCTCGTCACCGGTGAAGCGCACGAATGCGCTGTCCGCGGTCCAGCCCGCCGAAAATACGTTATGATCGGTGCTGAACAACGTGAAGTCGCCGTACACGTCAAGACGGCCGAATGGGTTCATGTCGATCAGCGCGTCGTTGCCGCCGAATGACAGTGAATGGCACTCCGCCAACGTGTCGTCGACCGAAATGGTGTGCCCGGAAGCGATCAGCACGTCGTCGTTCCACGTGGGGATTGCACTGCCGGCCCAGGTCGCCGGGTCGGTCCAGGAACCGGACTGCGCGGAAACGATCATATCACCCGCTACGCCCGCCAGCGTCCAACGCGAAAAAGAATCCACGTTCGTAAGGGTGACCGTGTTTTCGGTTTCATCCACGACACCGCCGCGCACCGTCCAGTTGTCGCCGCCGTCGTCGGAATAGTACAACGCCAGTGTTTCTTCGAGAATGCCGTTGAGTTCGCTCTCGTCATAGTGCACCACCAGCGTGGCGTTCAGTCCGGTATTGACCGTCGGCGTGATGTCAAAGACACGGGCCACGCCCTGAACGCCGTCAATGGTCTCCGGCGTACCGGTAACGCGCAGGATCGTCGTCGCGCCCGGCTCGGCCTCGGCGGCGTTAATCTCCACGCCGATGCCGCCGAAAGTCTCGTTGGCGGACTGGGCGCAGACGCGGTCGACCGTCACGTTGCCGACGACCGTGTAGCCGTTCTCCTGCATGGTGGCGCTCGACGCCAGCGTCAACGTATGGCCGTCCGTGTACAACGCACTGCCGTTGACCGCCAGCGTTCCGTTGACCGTCACGTCCGTGCCGAGTGTCACGCCCTCGTCGCCGGTAATGGTCAAATCGTTGAGAACCGACGTGCCGGCCGGCATTTCGTTGGCGGTGGTAACGTGGTCGATGGTACTGATGTATTCCAGATTGACGCTACTGCCGAAGTTCGGCACCGCCGTCAAAGTCGCGGTGGCGCGACGTATCGTTGCGCCGTCGGCGAGACTGAACGTGAAATCGTTCTCCTCGCCGTCATTATCGAATATTCCCGCCGAAAGCGTCAGCGTCTCGTTGAGAGTCGCGTCGTTTCCGAGCATCACCGTCTGATCGCTGGAATACACGGTCAGATCCCGAAGCGCCGATGACGACGTCGGGAATTCCGGACCGGTCGTGACCGAATTCGTACTGCTGGTATAGCGAAGATCAACCACGCCCAGGAAGGTCGGGGCATCGCTGATGGTTCCGGTGGCGCGCGAGATTAAAACTCCGTCACCCAGCGCCAGGTCGACGTTGGCATCGCTGACGTCTATCGATCCGCTGGTCAACCGAACGGTGCCGTTCACCGTCAGGGTCTGCGGCGTTGCCGCATTCAGAATGAATTCGGCGCTGTTGTTTATCGTCAAACTATCAGTGACGCTTCTGATGTCCTCCAGTGTCCAGATCTTCTGCGTACCGTTTCCGTTAAAGCTGAACTCCATCTGGTAATAATCGGTATCGACCACGATCTGGTCGTCGGTCGAGGTTTCCGGATCACGCTGATAGCGAACCTTGCCGTCATTGATAAAAGTCGGCGCGAAATACGTCGTGGTCGTTGTCGTTTTGTACGTAGCGCCGAGTTGCAGATCAACTACCGACGTATCGATCCAGACATCCGTCGAGGTTTCATTGTTGATAATGCCGCCGGCCTCGACCGTAATCGTTCCCGGATTGAATTCCGGCCCGTAGGTCGTACTTCCCAGCCCGGTACCGATCTCAAGCACGCCGCCGTCCTTGACATTGATATTGCCGATATTGATATCGTACATACTGGCGTCGTACAGATTCACCACGCCGTGAATCGTCATCGGACCGATCGGCACCGATTCGACGTCACTGCGGATGAAATGCGTTCCGTCGCCGTCAACCAGAATCAGGCTTCCACCGGCGTTGACGGTAATGGACAGATTCTGATCCCCGGTCAAAAAGCCACTGCTGGCCCAGCGCGCCTCGAGATCATCATCGGCGGCAAGTTCCAGCGTTCCGTTTGCGATGACCAGACTGTTCTGAATACCCAGCCGCATGCCGGTTCCGCCCGTGGTCACTTTGCCGGAGGGTTTGTCGATAATGACGTCACGGAACGACGTCGATCCGCCGGTCGTACTCCAACCGCTCAGCGTCTGGGTCGGGGCGTAGCCGGTAAAACAGATCACGGCCCCGTCGGCCGACCAACCTGCCGAGAACACGTTGTGTTCCTCGTTGAACAGGGTAAAATCACCGTATACGCTCAATTTGGCGCCGGCGTTCATGTCGATATGCGTCGCGGTATCGCCGAAACTTACGGAATGGCATTCGGCGTAGACGTCGTCGACCGAAATCGTGTGCCCCGCCGAAATCACCACGTCGTCTTCATAAGTCGGAACCTCGCCGCCCCAGGTGGCCGGATCGGTCCACGAGCCGGATTGTACGCTCTCCATTTCACCCAGCGCCGGGAACGTCATTACCACGGCGTTGGCCAGCTTGGCCCAGTTGGCTTCGGTGTCACGAAGCTTGGTATAGGCCTGCTCCAGATGTATAAAGCGTCCCGTTGCACTCGAAGCGTCCGAGTCACACGGATCGATCGATTCATTAATCAAACGTCCCTGGGCGTTTTCGTGACCGGTAAAATAGGTCCACTCGGTGTCGATATGCGGGATTTTAAACGTCAGGGTATTATCCTGACTGAGCAGGTTGTCGCGCAGGGTGGGAAGATAATCAACCGTCGGCGTATAATGAGTGCCGTTACTCATGATGATATCGGGATCGCCCGTGCCCTTCGTGTACCCGTGCGGTTGAATCACGATCATGTCCGGGATCGATATCAGCATTTCCTCCGTAGTCAATTGAAATGTCCCGATATCGATATGTGCCTGGTCACAATCACGGTAAGGTTCCGGTGTTTCGGAACACGAGGTTGACGAGGTACCACTACAGGAAGAATACGACGTGCTGTTGCATTTGTGCGTCCCCGCAATGAAACACGCCCTGGCATTGGCCGCCCGAAATACCCGGAATCCCTGATTGGCCGTGTTCCGGTTCTGCAGGGGGTGGGGACACTGGATCGCCAGTTTCGGACGACGCGGTTCGGGATTGACAATAAACGTTCCCCAGTAATTGGTCGAGGTGCCGGGTGTCCGTTCCAGTATATAGTACACCTTGCCCGTGGCGGACTCGGTGTCGGTAAATTCCACCACGCGATAATCGATGGTGGTCGCCGAACCGTGCGCCGAGGCGATGTCGCCGGACATGATATTCTGGATCATCTGCCGCCACAGCGTCTGTTGCGAGGCGTTGAGCGGCGCATATAAATCTTGCGGGGTTTCATCCCCGATTTCAGTGATGACACTGTCGACGTGCGTGGTAATGTCGCCGCTCAGTGTCACCTGGCCGAATGCGGCGGAGCCGCACGTGAGAAGTCCGATGCACAGGACCGTCAGCCAGAGAGATACGGTTCCCGTGCCGGTTCGTGATGAATTGGAAAGCTTACACATTGCTCCTCCCATCATGGAAACCATGCTTTTTGGTTGGTAAGTAGTTCATGATATTGTTGCCTTTTATCGTGCAGTATTTTTTGAAAAATGGGATTTCCGATATGGTTTCCGACGGATGTTCCGCCAGTTCGCGCACTATCCGATGCAGGATGACGAGCATCATGAAAATAATCGCGATGGCCGTCACCACCGCCGGGGTCGATACCCGCCGTATCATGTATACGTCCACGGCCCGGGCGGTCGACGCGGGTCCGCCATAGGGAATGCCGTAACGCGCCGCCAGATCTCTAACGCCCAATAAATGAATGAAAGGGATTTGTCGTTGGGCGAACCGGTTGACAATCCCCAATCCGGAATCCACGGCCGGTCGATATGCCGTCTGCAGTCCGTTGGGAATTAAAAGCGCCTGCGGACCGGCGCCGAGACTGGC
>CAZVNK010000236.1:0-1594 GCA_964628115.1 uncultured Ignavibacteriaceae bacterium
GCCGACGTCCATGTGGTATCGGTTACTCCGCGCAGTGATCCGGCAGGATTTTATAACGCGTATTCGACTTTGGAACACGAATTCTCCGGGGTCGGAGAACCATCCGACGGCATCGTGTATCCCATCCGCTTTGATGCGTATGAGACGGAGGGACCGGATTATGAAGTGGTTTTCACCGAAACCGATTACCAGACCTACTGGCATCTGATCGATGTCACCAATGATGATACGATCCTGACGGATCAGACCAATCAGTCATTGACCGATGATCCGGGTCTGTATCCGATCGCCGACGGGATTCGGATTGTGGTTCGCAACGGGGAATGTTATCCTCGGTCGTGGGGACAAACCGAATTCGGCGTTGCCGGTGACACCTCGCTTAGTATGTATAACTTCTGGGGCTTGACATCTGATGCATTGACGGATGAAGATTTCGAGATACCGGTCGGCGGCGACAAGCATTTTCGCAGTACCTATGAACTGCGGTTTACCGCATCGGGTTCGCAGGGATATTCGCTTATCGAATATTACTATTTCGGTTATTATGTGCCGATTGAACTGCCGTTCGAGGTCTGGAATACAACGTTGGGATATCAGGTTCATGCCGAAATCTGGGATTGGGCCGGTAATCGTGAATGGGATCCCGATCACGAAGATTATATTTCGATTGTCGATGTTCCTTACGATGGTGCGGCGCACCCGGAAGCCTTGCAAAATCACACCTGGTTTTTCGCACTTGATCCGACCATCACGGAATTTAATATCGGCGACGTCTATACGATTGAGGGGGCGCCGCTGAACGGCGCCGATGACGTGTTCGCGTTCACGATCGACGGTGTCAGTCCGTCGCAGGCGCGTTCGGAGCTGGATAATGTCAAAGTGGTGCCCAATCCGTATCTGGGCCGTAGTGTACTGGAGACGAATCGGTATGAGCGCTTGATACATTTTACCAACCTGCCCGACCGATGCACGGTTCGGATTTATACGCTGGCCGGCGATTTGGTCAAGACTCTGGATCATATGGGAGCCGGATCGGCGGATTGGGATATGCGTTCCGAATCCGGACTGTTGATCGCATCCGGTGTGTATCTGTATCACATTGAATCTTCATACGGCAACCGCGTCGGTCGGTTTGCCGTGATAAAGTAGGAGAAAACGCCATGAAAACATATACGATTATGATAATGGCCGTGATTCTGATCTGCGGAACAGTCACCGCCGGCGAATTCTCCAAGGTTGGAACCGCCGGTGCGCAGTTCCTCAAGGTTGGCGTCGGGTCGCGTTATACCGCCATGGGTGATGCCTCGGTGGCATTTGCCGACGACATCTATTCCATGTATTGGAACCCGGCCGGTTTGGCGGGAGTGTATAACAACGAGCTGGCTTTCAGTTATGTCAATTACGTTACCGATATCGGTCTGCGTTACATTGCGTATGCCCGGACGTTCGAGGATGTCGGCGTGTTCGGTATTTCGGGGACGATGCTCAGCATGGGTGATCAGGAAATCACTACCATCGACGAGCAGAACGGCACCGGTCAGATGTATTCGGTATCGTCGTATGCATTGCAGGTCAGTTACGCGCGATATTTAAC
>CAZVNK010000236.1:1604-4852 GCA_964628115.1 uncultured Ignavibacteriaceae bacterium
AATCTACCGGGAAAGCGCGCAAGGTTTCGCCTTTGACTTCGGCACTCTGCTGTATACCGGCGTGCGATCCCTTCGGATCGGTATGAGTATCACCAATATGGGCGCGGAGATGAAATTCGAGGGGCCCGATCTGGCCGTGAGTTACAAGCCCAGTGAAGAGAACGATAATCTGAATTATGACGATGTCCCAAGTAATCTTGAAGTGGAACCGTACGATTTGCCGTTGATGTTCCGCATTGGTTTGGCCTATGATTTCGCCTTCGGGCCGGAATCGAACCTGCTGTTGGCCGTGGAAGCTCGTCATCCCAATGACAATGAGCAACAGGGCGCACTCGGCGCGGAGTACAGCTGGCAGGATAAGTATTTCCTTCGCGGGGGATACAAACTCAACTATGAAGAGGAGACCGTCAGTTTCGGCGGCGGATTCCGCACCAATGTCGGTGAAAACACGCAAATGACGCTCGATTACGCCTGGCTTGATTTCGGACGTTTCGAGTCGGTTCATAGATTTTCGGCAAGTGTCAGTTTTTGATGATTGCAGTTCGTACGAAAGCCCGCCCGGCGGCGGGCTTTTTTTATGGACTGGATTTTTAAGCCGTCGGCATATATATTGTTTTGTTATCGCTAATGAGTCTAATATAGGAATATGGTCATGAAATGTTTTCGTCTTATGATGCTGTCAGTAGTAGTGTTACTGGTTTTGACATCGGGCATCCCGGCCCTGACCGACTTGGCAAAAGAGGCCCGCTCGACCGGCTTTTATTATTTTGATTTACTGGCATTCAGGAATATCGAGTCGGCCGAGGGATTATGGGTGCCGTCGGCAGTGGCGCGCGCCGGTCGCCTGGGTATCGAATACGATAATATCATATTCAAAACGGATTGCAATTCCCCGGCCGTGAAACGGTATGACCAATTGAAAGAATATTTCGTGAACAGCCTTCGCTCGCAATCGCCACTCGATGATACCACTTTTCTCAGAATCAAGTTCGATATCAAACCGCATGAAGAACGGTACGAATACTTTTATTTCATGCAATTGCTTGGAGATTATTACTGGTTTACATTCGCTGAGGATTATTACGCTCGGGATTGGTCGGTAAAAGAGACCGAATATTTTCGGGTTCACGTCCATCCCAAAATGGACGCCCATTATAATGAATTCGCCGCGAATGCGCTTGATTCATTCGTGGAATCCGTCGCGGAGCGCCTCGGGATATCCAAGGACCGGTTGAAAATTCTGGAAGAACAGAAAATAGACTATTTCCTGTGCTATCAGTCGCTGGATATCGAACATATGTGCAACATTCGTGTCGATAATTTCTACAATCAGGCAAGTGATGCCGTGTTCAGCGTCAATTTCCCCGATTTTCAGATTGTCGCCGGATTGCTTGTGAATTTCCACCTGCAAAAGTTGCCTATTGCGACGGTGCCGTTTTTACGGGACGGATTGGCGGTATATCTCGGTGGAAGCTGGCAACGCAATGCGGACGTTCTGTTGGATTTCGGTGAGTACCTGTTGCATAATCGCGTCATTGAGATCGACTCCCTGTTGGTTCCGCCCGATTCGTCGCAGGCTTTTGATCTGACGTCTCCGGCGAGTGCGATTTTGGTGGATTATCTGGTGCAGAAACTCGGCTGGGAGTCGTTTTTCAGCCTGTATCGTGATCTGTCGGGCTTGCCTGCCGACGTCGATAAATTGTCGGCTCTGACAATCAAACGCAAACTGGCAAAATATCTCGAAGACGAATGGAAAAACATCATTGCCGCTATCAATGAGTACGCCGACAATCGAAAGGCGCACGGTGGAGCGGTGTTCCCCGGGGGCGTCAAAACCAATAAGCGATTGATCGATGACAGCGGCCTGGTTGTCTCCCGCTCCGACGACTGGATTCAGATTGAGTATACCGCACCGGCAGGGACCAAACCCGATCTGGTATTGTTTTTCGGAACCAGCGATAAACTGCAGGGCAAAAAATCATCGTTACGCACCGAGCAGTATAAAGACGACGCCATGCTGGCCGGGTATCGGTTCAGTATTCGCGTGGACAAAAATGAAATCGGATTGTATGACTATGCCACCAATCAACTGGCGGCCAAGTACGTGTATGATTTCGATCCCGATGATGATTATTATGACAAAGATAAAAACCGCATGACGACGTATTTCGATATCAAACTGCTTGACGGAATCCTGCCGAATAAAGATGATTATCTGATATTACAGGGGAATTAATTCCCGTCGGAGGAATCCAGACTTCCCGGGGCGAGTCGTTCGATACGCTCTCTTATTTGCGGGACCTCGGGAAGAAGATCGTCGAGTTCGATGAATTTCCGATACGCCGTGAGAGCATGTTGCCGATGACCGGCGCGTTCCGCAAGCAATCCACGATACATATAGGCATAGGGTTCTTCCGGATTGATCTCCATGACAACGTCGATCATACTGTCGGCGGACTGATATTCTCGTTTGAGGTAGTAATATCCGGTCAGATCGACCAGCAGAAGAAGATTATCAGGATCAAGCGACAGCCCATGTTGAATCGATGCCAGGCATTTATCACCGTTGCGCATCTCACGGTACAGCTCGCCAAGGAAATGATATATCTCGGCGTTGTCCGGAGAGAGTCGGGATGCCGTCAGCAATTCCCGTTCGGCGTCGCCGTATCGATCGAAATGGAGTAACACGTTGCCGTATTGCATGCGGTAATGAGCGTTGTAAGGATGGCGTTCGATCAACCGCTCGGCATATTCCAGCGCCTCGGTGTAACGGTCGTGAACATACAGGTCATTGACCATCTGTGATTTCAAATTGTCCGGCACTTTGCCGCGAACGGAACGCTCGCGTTGATCGGCAAGATCGTATTCCTCTTTCGTCAAATAATAATCCCGCATGGCCAGCAGGGTGGATTCATATTTGAATTCGTTGTTTTCGAGATAGGCGTCAAGACGCGTGATCGTCAGCGACGGCGACAAATGAACCACCAGGGTGGGGATGATCAAGATCAACGCCGGCAGTGCCAGTCGATCACGCCAGTTGGGGATATTTGAATCGGTGTCGGTTTCTGATGACAGACGGTAAGCACTCCAGAAAATAAATCCGCTCAGCAGACCGGCCAACATCGGAATTTCCCGAATCATGCCGTTTTTCGGATCGAGAATAAACAGCAATAAAAACTGCCCGATGGCTAAAACGGCAACAAACGCCCACCCTCCCCGGCGGTCTTCCGAACCGCGACACATGATAA
>CAZVNK010000236.1:4862-5128 GCA_964628115.1 uncultured Ignavibacteriaceae bacterium
AGACCAAAAACAGAGGGGCAATCGTAACCAGCAGATTCAGAATATCCATCACATGCGGCAGGCTGAACAGGGAATAGCCCGGCAGAGGCTGTTTTCCGGATAGAAACAGCAGTTTATCCTCGAGAAATATGTCTCCGGTGGAAGTGAGATAGACAATCAGTACCCCGGCTATCATTATTAATCCGGACAGGGCCAAACCGAATCTCTTTAACGAACCGACGTGTTTGCTCGCCGCGACAACGCCCGCGAATATCACGGCCGGAAGC
>CAZVNK010000237.1:0-5127 GCA_964628115.1 uncultured Ignavibacteriaceae bacterium
CGATGATAATGGCGGTCTTATCTTTTAGAATATATTCCAGTGATTGCTGAATCAATCTTTCGGAATTGGAATCGAGCGCCGAGGTGGCTTCATCGAGGATGATCACCGCCGGATTTTTCAAGATCGCTCGTGCCAGACAAACCCGTTGTTTTTCGCCGCCTGAAAGCGTTACCCCCCGTTCCCCGACCTCACTGTCATATTTGTTCGGAAGACTCTCGATAAAATCATGAATGTTGGCGACTTTTGCCGCCGCGATAATGTCATCCCGTTTTGCCGTCGGATGGGAATAGGCGATATTGTTGAAAATCGAGGTTTTGAATAGCAGGGGTTCCTGATCGACCAGGGCAATATGATTGCGAAGTGATTTCAGAGACAATTGCCTGAGATCGATACCATCGAACAGGATTTCGCCGTCATCGGGATCATAAAACCGCATCAGCAGATTAATCAGGGTCGTCTTCCCGGAGCCGGACGGTCCGACGATGGCGACTTTTTCCCGGGATCGAATATGCAGGTTTAAACTGTCGATGCCGAACGCGCTGTCGTGGTAGGAAAACTGCAGATTCCTGATGACAATCTCACCCCGGGGTTTTTCGATGGATACCGGATTGCTGTTTTCGCATATCGTTTTCGGTAAGTCGAAATACTCGAACACCCGATCCACCGATGCCATCGCGCGTTTAACCTCGATGTGCACCGATGCCAGTCCCTGAATGGGAGAGTAGAGATAGGTCAACAGCATATAGAATGCAATCAAGGCTCCCAGTTGCATGGCGCCGGAAGCCACCAAATAGGTTCCCCATGCCAGGACAATGACCGGACCGAGCATGTTCAGGAAATTGACGCCGTAGGTCGCGATTGACGTGGTGACGCTATTGCGGATGTAGAGTCCGGTCAATTTGTTAACGACCGTGTCAACGTGCGCCTGCTCCCGGTTTTCCTGACCGAAGGCTTTGACGGTTTTGATCGAAAGAAAAGTCTCCTGCAATCGCGCCGAAAGCGCCGCAATGGTTTCCTGCAGTGACCGGTTGATGGCGTGAAGCCGGAGACCGAAACGTTTAACCAGGAATATGGTCAACGGCACCGGGATAATCGCCACCAGAGTCAGTATCCAGTCGATTCTGACGAGGTAAATGAAAATCGCCGTCAGCATAATGACATTGGTTAAAAATACCAGCAGGGTGGAGATAAGCAAGCTCTGCATGTTATTGATATCCGATAGAAAGCGCGACATCATTTCTCCTACCTGATGACGTTGATAGAATCCCAGTGACAGACGCTCCATGTGCGCGAACAGACGGGAACGCATGGTGGCGATGATATTGGCGCCGACATAGGCCGCCAGATAATCCCGGATACAGGAAAACACGACCTGCCCCAAAAAAATGCCCATCAGGAATAAGCCGAAGTAGATAATCGGCGTGAAATCCACACCGGTTTCGGATTGACTGACAAGGTTCGGGATCAGCGTGTCGATCATATACTGCACCGCACCCGGCATGGCCAGCATCAGGCCGGCCAGAATAATCATGACCAGCAATGTGATCAGTTCGAGATGCCAGTACGGTTTAATGTACGTCCAGAGTCTTTTGGCTTTGTTCATACCGGTAATCATGTTGCCATTCCAAAAAGTATTTGCCGGCGGCGAAGCGGAAAGCGCGCGGAGCCAGTGAGTCTTTCATCCGTTCTTCACGGGCTTTCAACAGGTCTTGCCACAGGCCGACGTTGTCACCGTCGAGGTCCGCCGACGGTACGAATTGCATGGAGCTTTCATACTGATCGGCATTCTCGCGCCACCAGTTCGGCTTGAGAAACTTGCTTCCGTAGGTTTGCACGTAGTAATCCCGGTCGCGATCCAGATCGCATCCGGGGAAGTGCATGTAGCCGTGGCAGGTCCACATCAGATAGGAATTGCGCCGTTCCAGTTGTCGATCCATAAAAACGAACGTCTCGTCCAGAGTTTGCCGGGTTTCGCCGGGGTGATTGAAAATCATGTTGGCCCGGTGGAGGATTTCATGTTCACTGCACAGTCTGCTGACCGTCTCGAAGCGATTCAGGTACTTGTCCGGCACACGGGTCTTTTTCATCAGCTTCAAAATTTCGGGTGAGGCGCTTTCCAGTCCGAATTGAATTTCCAGTTTCAGTTGCGCTAAAAGTTCAATGTCCTCGGGATCAAGATACTCGGCGCGGGTTTCGAAGACAATCCAGAAATCCGGTCGGCTGGCGACCAGTTCTTCCAGAAAACGCCGCCGCCACTCTTTCCGCATGCCGAAACAGGCATCCGATATGGGGATGGCGTAGGCATTGAAACGTTTGACCGCTTTATGAATTTCCCGCACCGCTTCATCCGGCGGATAGGCCGCCCAGCGGCGGTCTTTCAGCGATTCCATGCAAAAGGAACAACTGAAGGGACAGCCGCGCGATAAGAACATATAAATGTTGCTGACTCCGTCGGGAAAATTCGTTTTGACGAACGAATCGACCAGGTCCCAATTGTACGGAACGAAATCGTCCGGGCCGAGTGATTCGCCCGGAAGAATGGTCGTTTCGGCGGGACGTCCGGCTCTGCCGAAATCTCCGGCGATTTCCCTGAGCGCCAGTTCACCTTCTCCGCAGATGACATAGTCGATGATATTATCCGGCGTTATGAACTCTTCCTGTCGCGCCGAAGGATGATACCCTCCCACGACGATCAGTCGGTCGGGATACAATTCGCGATATATTCCGGCGGTGACCATCGTGGCCTGATACGATAAACTTGTCCAGCATGATAAGGCCAGAATATCGCATTGGTGTTTTTCCAGATACTGTTTTACCTGTCGCCGGTAGCGCTTGATCTGCACCTCGGAGTTTGGTCTGCCGATGGTGATTTCGAAATCGGCATAGGTGACATCGAACTCCCGCGCCAGATCGGAGGCCAGCAGTATCTGCGAGGTTTTGATCTTGACGCGTTCCATCCATACCGGATAGTAAAAACATGAGGGATATGCCAGAAGTATCGACGGTACGTTATTCATAATCAAACGGCCTTGTTATTCCCCACCGGTTGTGGTTGGTCGAACCGGTTGAGTACTTCGATCAGGCGCGGATCATCGTCCGCCTCGATACCCTGTTCGTGTTCGATGCGGTAAATGCAATAGGGATTGTCGGCGCGTTTTCCGGTGGCCGATACCGACGTCGTGGCACATCCGCCGCGACACAACGGCAGATATTTGCATTCGCGGCAGAATCCGTCGGCGGTCTCGCGGGTGAACTGCCGGTTGTACGCGAATGCGTCGGGACGATTCCAGATTTCGGTGAACGACGTATCCCGGATGTTACCTTCGATGAACTGCGGTTGCATCGAAAGGCATCCCTTGACATTCCCGTTGGATTCGATTCCGACGGCGCGCGTTCCGGCGTAGCATCCGAGATAGGGCATGCCGTCCAGCAGTTGGGTTCCCTTGCATCCGAAGTAACCGATATTCTCGCCGACGTCGATACGAACGTCGGGCATCTCTTTGAATTCAAGGATTTTGTCGATCATACGGGGGAAATTGTCAAGCGTCATGATCAAATTCGAATGTTCCTGCATGCGGCCGGTCGAGGTGGTCAGCTGAATGCGCCAGTACTTGCATCCGCAATCGATGAGAATCTGCCTGATCTCATCGAGCTCATCGAGATTGATATTGGATACCTGGGATACGGCGCATGACCGCAGGTTTTTCTCGGACATCAGCTTCAGGGCGTTGGTTGCTTTCTGCCAGCTGTCCGGACGTTGACGGATGTAGTTATGGGTTTTCTCGGTACCGTCGAGACTGACGCCGACGTTGGTGAATCCGATATCGATATAGTCATCGACAACGTCTTCGGTAACGAGAAAACCGTTGGTGATCATATACACTCTGGCGCCGTCCGCCACGACACGTTTGGCCATCTCGCGCCAGTCCGGTCGAATCAGCGGTTCGCCGCCGGAAAGCATGATCTCTGCCGCGCCCAGTCCGACCAATTCATCGATAAGCGCCAGGGCTTCATCGGTGTTCAGTTCATCGGGACGCTTTTTCCCTGCGGAAGTTCCGCAGTGGAGACAGCGCATGTTGCAGGCAAACGTTATCTCCCATATAACGGTTTTGGGATAAAACTTGAACTCACTCATGATAATTACTCCTTTGCCGCCGTTGCGGCCTGCTGTTGCTGTTGGCGGGAAGCGGCAATGATATCCAGCATGGAATGCAGATTATGTTTCCAGGTTTCACAGAGTTCCTCGCCGATCAGGTTGCGGTCGATCCTTTTGGCCGGGCAACCGCCCATGCAAATCGGCAGAATGGAACACTCGCGACACATGGTATCTTCAAAGGGATCGAATGCAAACAGCCGTCTGAAATTCGGATCCTCATAATTTATCGGATTGCGAATATTGCCCATGATTTTGGATTTGTCTCCGACGTGGTTGAAACACCGATAGATGTCACCGTCGGGATCGATCAGAAACGCGTTGACGATCTGCGCCATGCAGTAGACGCCGACCGGGGAGGGGAGGCGTAAAATCTTGAAACCGTGTTGCAAAAGCAGTCGGTAGTACCGCGTTTCGATTCCCGAAAATTCGTTGGCGTTGTAGCAGTTTTCCGCGATATTGGCGCAGATTTCACTGGCCGGTTCGAGCAAACCGAAATATATCCCGACCCGCTGTTGCAATCCGGCCGTTTCAAGGTCGGCCAGCAGTTCCGTGATCAGCGCTTCGTTGTACTGCTTGTCGATATTTACGCGCACGCCGACGGCGAGTTTGTCCACCGCGTAGGTGATGTTTTCGATGATACGGTCGAAACTGCCCCGGCCGTTTTTCAACGGACGACGTTCGTCGTGGATCCGTTTGGGGCCGTCGAGCGTTATTTGTACCATCGAGACTTTCGACTGTACCAACCGATCGACAATGTCAGGTGTGAGTAAATACCCGTTCGATATCATTGACGATGTGTACGTAAAGTCATGTTCTTCGGCCAGATCGAGCATGCTTTGCGTGATATCCTCGATGGTATTCATGGCCAGTAGCGGTTCCCCGCCGTACCAGTTGATATCGACGTGGCGAAGTCCGGACGCCTTTTGTTCGACGAATTCGATCAGGGCTTCGATGACTTCCGGCGGCATGTT
>CAZVNK010000238.1:0-4177 GCA_964628115.1 uncultured Ignavibacteriaceae bacterium
AATAAACACCACCACATCCCCCGGTTCCGGATCACTCACGGCCGGCAGTCGCCAGCCGGTCAGGGGGATTTTTGCGCCATATACGAATTTGTTCGCGATCAGGAAATCGCCGATCAGAATCGTGTCTTCCATCGAACCGGTCGGGACTTTGTACGCCTCCACCACCGAGGTTTTGATAATCAACGCCAGCACGACCGCCGTGAGAAACACCTTGATGTTTTCCCAGATAATGTCGCCCATTCCGGGTTGATCGATGTGCTGATGTTTTACGTGCTTTTTTTGTTCCATACGGCAAAGGCTTTCATCTATATGGCTATCTAAACATATTCCAACGGCTGATATCGTTAAAAGTTACAAAAATCACCAGCAGTAAGATAAAGGCAATGCCTATCTGTTGCGCCAGAATACGGGTTTTCAATGAAATCGGTGATCCCTTGATCTTCTCAGCCAGCAAAAACATCAGATGACCGCCGTCGAATACCGGAATCGGCAACACGTTCAGCACCGCCAGATTGACCGACAACAACGCCAAAAATTCCATCAGCACGTCGAATCCGTCGCGTGCCGTGGCCCCCGCGAGTTTGCTGATAATGATCGGTCCTCCGATCTCACTGGCATCGACCGTACGAGTCAGAAGTCCCCAGACAAACGATCCCACCAGTTTCACATACATAACCGCCTGGCTGAATCCCGCTCCGGCCGATGCAAACAAACCCAGCGTTTCATACCCGCGACGTCCCCCGACACCGATTTTGCCCGCCAGCACACTGTCGCCGGACGGCATTCGCGCATATTCGGCATACGTAATCAGGGTATCGATGATGGTCGTGCCCTCGTGAAGCCAGCCGACTTCCACCGGGGCGTTCGGTTTTTGTTCGATCATCATGGCCATCTGGCCGAATGTCGTAACCGCGACACCGTCAATCGAAAGAATCTGATCACCGGGACGTATTCCGGCCTGCTCGGCGGGACCGTTCTCGGCCAGTGAATCCACGAAGACCTTGACTTCCTGACCCCGGAAGAAATACAATCCCGCCAATACCACTACCGCCAGGACGAAATTCATGAACGGTCCGGCGAAAATCACCAGAAATCGCTGGAGCACCGTCTTGGACATGAATTCCCACGGTTCGCCGGTGGTGTCCTCGGCCGGATTCTCCCCGGCCATTTTCACGTATCCACCAAGGGGAATCATACCGATTGCATATTCGGTTTCCCCGTATTTCTTCGAAATCAACGTTGGAGGAAAACCCAGTGAGAAGCGATGCACCTTGATTCCGACCCATTTGGCGACCAGGAAATGTCCCAGTTCGTGGAAGAACACCAGGACTCCGAGAACGAATATCGTTGCGAGAATTGTAATTACCATATTACCCTAACATCTTTCTGGCTGTTTCGCGCGCCCACCGGTCCGCCTCCAGAATCTGCTCCAGCGACGGGTTGTCTATGACCGTATGTCGGTCAAGCGTATGTATAACAATATCGGGAATCCGGCTGAATTTGACAGTATCATGTAAAAAAGCGGCCACCGCGATTTCATTGGCCGCATTAAACACCGCCGCCGATGTTCCGCCGGTTTTCACCACCTGAAATGCCATATCTAATAATACGAATTTATCAAAATCCGGTTTCTGAAACGTCAACGTTCCGACCTCCGACAAGCTGACATGGCCGTTTTCCGCCGGTCGTCGCTCCGGATAAAAGAGAGCATACGCTATCGGAAGCCGCATATCGGGATGAGACAATTGTGCAATTATTGAACTGTCGACGAATTCCACCATCGAGTGAATAATCGACTGCGGATGAATGACCACTTCGATTTTGTCCACCGGAACCTGGAACAGATTCACCGCTTCGATAACCTCCAGCGCCTTGTTCGCCATCGTCGCCGAATCGATCGTGATTTTTGCCCCCATATCCCAGGTGGGATGATTCAATGCCTGCTCTTTCGTGATTTTATCGAAATCCTCGCGTGGGGTTTCCCGAAACGGTCCCCCCGAACCGGTCAATAAAATCCGGCGGACTTCGTTTTTACGCCCCGGAATCAATGCCTGCCAGATGGCCGAATGCTCGGAATCGACCGGAATAATTTCGGCGCCATTCTCGGCCGCAGTCTTATTAATCAGATCTCCGCCGATAACCATCGATTCTTTGTTCGCCAACGCCAGCCGCTTGCCGGCTTTTACCGCCGCCATCGAGGCTTTCAATCCCGCCGCTCCGACAATCGCATTGAGCACGATATCCGTATCGGGATGCCCGGCCAACTGCTCCACGCCGGTTTCCGGCGGCAATAATTCCACGTCGGATCTATCATTCGCCCCGGCAAACGTGCGATATGCTTCCGGATCGGTTATCACCGCATATTTCGGATGGAATTCTCGAATGGATTCACTCAAAGTGTCAATTCGAGTATTCGCCGTAAGCCCCAGCACCTCAATATGATCCAAATTTCGAGAGACAACGTCGAGCGCCGAACGCCCGATTGACCCGGTAGCCCCCAATATGACCAGTCGTTTCTTCATCAGTAAATAAAACGGCAACCCTCACAGAGGGTTCCCGTTTTACACATTCCTCTTATGTCCCTATTTCGACTTTTCTTGTTTGATATCCTTAAGAATCGTCATCTTCTTCATAAAGACGTCTTCAACCGGAAGGGCGTTTTCGCCGGTTTTGGGATTCTTTGTAACCTTTACGGCCTCCAGCTTGGCCAAAACATCCTCGCCCTCCATCATCTGTCCGAAAACCGTGTATTTGCCGTCGAGATGAGGCACTCTCTTGAAACAGATGAAAAACTGGCAGGATGCTGAGTTCTCATCTCTTCCCCGCGCCATCGAAAGCGTTCCCCGATTATGCGGCAGTTTGGAGAATTCCGCGGGCAGATAATATCCGGCATTTCCCATTCCGACATTCTGCGGATCGCCGGTTTGCGCCATGAATCCGGCAATCACCCGGAAGATCTTGAGACTGTCGTAAAATCCCTCACGGGCACGGGCCAGCATACTGTCGACATGGGCGGGCGCAACGTCGCGGAACAATTCGAATTTCATCGTGCCCAAATTCGTTTCAATCGCGATTTCCGGATTATCCTTCAGCCGCTTGACATACGCATCCGACTCGGTCTTCTTGTCCGTGGGTTTGACCGACTCATCAGGGGCGCTTTGGTCGGCCTTTTTCGACGCGGACTGGTCATCGCCGCCGCATACCATAGCGGTCATTGCCATTACTGCCAGAAAAGTCAGAAAGACGTACTTCATCATATTCCTTTCGTTTTAATCAGATTCTTAGCATTTTATACACATAGAAAATGAATATAGCCGAATATGCCGAACCTGTCAATTTACAAAAAGGCGGCAAAAATAGACAACGGCAAGATCGACCTGATCCATTTAGCGAAAAATATACCGCTTTGGCGGTTGTATCTGAAAGTGATAAGTGGTCAGAACATGCGAAATTACTTTTTTTGTTCCTTTTCCATTTCTTTCTGTTTTTGTTTCTCAAGCAATTCGCGTTTTTTGATTATTCTTTGAGAACGAATTCGGATCTGTTTGGCGAAATTCTTTGCGACCTGTTCGAATACCTTGTCGCCTTTATCCATATAACTGGTAACGGTGCCGATAAAATTGCCCGCGAAAACGATTTCGCCGTCCTGCAAATCCGTCAATTGCATCGATACGGTCAACTTCGCCGCCCCAAGCGAACCGAACAGGAATCTGATAAATCCGCTTCCCTTTGTATACTTAAGAATAGTACCGTCTATTTGATACCCGGCATCACCGTCTTCCACCCAGATCTCACTGCACAAATCCTGTTTCTGTAATTGTTCTATCAGTAACTCCCTGAATTTGTCTATGTGTTCTATGGTCGGCTTCTCATCGGCGGCCATGTCATCGGGAAGCATGTCCACAATATTGCCTATTTTATAGGGGACACCCTGCTTTGCCGGGTTTTCGAGATCCTGGGTTATGACATACGGCGATGAACATCCCAACACAAGTGTGATAGATACAAGCAATGCCCCCATAATAGTCAATCGAACCGATTTCATCGTATGGTTCCTTTCACATAAACGGATTAAAACAGAAACAACAGCCCCGCTCTGAAATCCAGGATCAATGCCCTCTGCATTTCCGAATAATAATCATTATTGGAATCACTACCGATAAACACGATATCATAC
>CAZVNK010000238.1:4187-5103 GCA_964628115.1 uncultured Ignavibacteriaceae bacterium
AGCAGAAATCAAGCGCTATTTTTTTGGCGATCATAATTGCCTCGCCTAATGAACCACTCATGGCAAACTTGGTCTCGGAGTAATCATCGACACTGGCCCAATAAATGTCATCGCCCGGCAGTTCCCTGAACGTAAAGTTTCCCGATATGTTATGACTTACCATTCCCAATCCGGCGCTGAAATAAAAGAAATTCGCTTCGGGGCGCATACGGTTAACCGGTCGATAGTACATAGCGGAAAGGATATAGCGCATTGTCGTGATGTCAACATTATTGTCGAGAAGCTGACCATTCGCAATGATCATATCCAGAAAATCGTCGCCTACTTTCATACCGGATTTCGATATGGTGAATTTGATCGCAATGTCTTTGGTGGCCGCGATAAGAAATTCCCCGCCGTAACCGATCCCTGAAGTAATTCCCTCATAATAATCACCGATCGGGATACTGAAATTGCCCCCCATCCGGATTCCGGTTGACCAGTATTTTTCCTTTGCTTTCTTTATGTCCGGAGATGCCACTGACAACCATTGTTCCTCAAAAGGATCTCTAACGGTTTGTGATGAATCGGCCGCGTCGTTAACGGTCGGTGTGATATTCTGAACAGGTGTCTCGGTTTTCTTCTCGACCGGAGATGCCGGTCGTCCGATAACCAACTGCGTCACATCTTCACCGGATTCATCATAGATAATGGCAATCTGATGAAAACTCAGATTCTTATTCCCCTGCTCCAGTTTGATGGTAATAATTTGGTAAGCGTCTTTCGCACTGAAATTGACCGACTCGTAGCGTTGATTGTCCTTGGTGACAATAGTCCCCGTCATCGCAACAGCCCAAACGGGAAAAAGAACCAGACACACAAATAAGACAATGGCGGTTTGATTGAATTTACGCATCTTTAAGTATCCTCCGACATG
>CAZVNK010000239.1:0-458 GCA_964628115.1 uncultured Ignavibacteriaceae bacterium
GAATAGTACTTCTCGGGAACATACGCGCTGAGATCGGCGCCCTCGGCGGAGACGATTTCCTCGGTTCCAAGGAAGCTGTCGCGGTATTTGTTGGTGCCGCGCAAATCGCCGCGTTGAATCGCGGCCATGATGTCGATCGGCACGCGTTCGGTTTTGCGGATCATATTCTTTTTGCCGGTGTCCTTGTTGACTTCGATGATCTCGCCCATACCGCCGGTATTGTATTGATAGAAAAAGACCTTGCCGGGGTAATTCTCCGACAGATCCTGTCCGCCGCCGTTGGACAGCGGGTCACCGCCGAGGTCGACCACCTGGCGCTTGGCCGGGTCCGAGAGCACCTCGTAGGCCGCGGTGACCTCCTTGAAGCGCTCCTGGGTGACCGGATCAGGGTTCACGTCCGGGTGCAGCTCGCGCGCCAACTTGCGGTAGGCACGCCGGATGTCGTCAGCGTTGGCATC
>CAZVNK010000239.1:468-4767 GCA_964628115.1 uncultured Ignavibacteriaceae bacterium
TGACCTTGTGGGCGCGGGACCCGACAATAAACGGGTCGGTGCCGACGGTGCGAACCGATTCGCCGGCCTTGGCGGGATTGGAGGCGTAGCTGTGCGATGATTCCCCCCAGAGATACGCCAGTGCGGCCTGAATCGGATTCAGCCGTTGCGAAAAGGTCATGATCGTGTTGCGGCGCGTGATAAAGGCGAAAACCAGCCCGTCCAGCTCTTCGACGGGGGGAAGGTTCAGATTGTGATACCAAATATCTTTCATGGCGAACGGCCAGTGTCCGCGATTGATCTTCAACTGCTTGCGCATGATGACGCCTCGGCCGTTGCCGCAGAGATTTTCATCGAGAAAATCCGGAGATCCGTCGGCGTTGATCATGACGTTTTCGTACAATGCGCTTTTATGCACCAGCGCGTTATACATCGACTCCTGCAATTTGGAGTCGACGTCGGTTTTGACGAAATAATTCTGCTCGGAGCCGTACGCGGAGCCGTCATGTTTCAAAAAGCAGATATCATCCTGACAGACCAGCGTGCGCTCGCCTTTTTTCCAGTCCAGCCCGAGTTGATGACACGACCAGGTGCTTTTACCGGTCGCGGAAAGCCCGAACAGGAAGACGCCGAATTTTTTCAGCTTGTTGGTTTTGGCATCCCTGATGACCACGACCTTGGTGCCGGCGTGAAGGCCGAGCATATCCAGCGCTCCGGCGGCAAACATGCCGTTGCGCAAGAAGCCTTTTTTGTCCTCGCCCATGTAATCCGATCCCATCACCATGGTGGTGTTGTGCTCGGCCATTACCAATGCCTGTTGTCTGATTTGATGTTCCTCGGGGATATGAATCAGCGTAAACTCCGGGCCGGGCGCGCTGGTGACCGGGCCCATAGTGTGGCCCCACATGTACGCCAGGCGATAGTTTTTCAGGTCGGCAACGGAGATATACAGGTTGCATTTCGGGTTGTATTCGGCATTGTCGCCCATCTGCCGCCGGAGGCGAACAAAGGGGAGCGTTTCCATGAGATGCAGAACCTTGTCAAGTTCCTCCGGGGCGCCGGTGATAATCTTTTTCTTGGTATCGCTGAGATGATATTCGCGGGATTTATCCGTCCCGAGATTGACGGTTTTCTCCGCAATCCGGCTGGATACCGCCGAACGCCATCCCCAGGAGCCGAATTTGGTCTGGGTGCCGGTTTGCAGGGCGGCATCGCGAAGGTCTTCCAGCGCCATATCCTTGATATTCGGCCCGTTCAGCCGGCGCTGTAAATCACGACTGAACCGGTCATACAAGCGTGTATCGTACAGGGAATCCGACATAGTGATTTATTCCTTTGGAAGGATTTCATCCTCTTTAAAGAAAAAGGCGATTTCGGTTTTCGCCGTATCCGGTCCGTCGGAGCCGTGCACCACGTTTTTTTCGACGGAGGTGGCGAATTCGCGACGGATGGTGTTATATTTTGCTTTCGCCGGATCGGTGGCGCCCATCAGTTCGCGCCAGCGTTCGATGGAACCGTGACCGCCAATTACCATAACGACAATCGGTCCGGAAGTCATGAACTCCACCAGCGATTTGTAAAACGGCCTGGTCTCGTGAACGGCGTAAAATTTTTCCGCCTGTTCGCGGGACAGCTTAAGCGTTTTCAAGCCGCGAATAATCAGACCGGCGTTTTCTATTTTGTCGATTATTTTGCCGACCAGTTTCCTGCGGACACCGTCCGGCTTGATTATACCCAGTGTATTGGCCATGATTTTATCTCCTAGCCCAGCAAATCCTTGATCCGCGATTTTAGCGCCTCGGGCGGAATCGATCCGACATTGACCTTGAAGGCTTTCGCGACGCGCAACAACTGGTGGAAGTTGCGTCTCTGCAAATCCTCCTGGTCGACCGAGGTCGCCGGCAGATACGGATTGAAGAACGGTTGTGTTTTAAACGGGGACATTCCCGCACCGGTCGGAACCCGGTATTTGCCTTCGGTAATCAGGTCGAGCGCCTCTTCCTGCGAGAGTTTCTCGACCGCCGGGGCATTGGGATCGTGCGACAACAGGACGATCGTTTTCAGGCGGGAACGTTTGACATATTTATTCGGCCCACCGATCCAGGCCGGATCGACCAGCGCCCGGGAGCCATCGGACCCCCAGTAGCAGTAAGGTTCGCCGAGATCGAGCGGACATTCGTCTTCGAGTTCTTTCATATTGGTCCAGTCGGCGCGGGTGGTAACCACGTTTTCGCACTTGCTCCGATCGAAAATGCGATCGTAGCGCGGGAACGTTTTGGCGATATTGGTTTTAAGATAGAATTTGCGTTCCGGCGCGTCGGCAATGGCGTCATTGCCGCGATACCGGGCGAACACCCAGTCATTGGTCAGGAAACGCGCGTCCTCGTCCTCAAGCATGCGGAAGAACGTCGACCCGCGCTTGAGTCCTTTGGGACCGAGCAGTGCCAAACCGTGGCCGTTGTAATCCAGACAGGCCGCACGAATGCCGTGGACATCGAGCAGACGCTCGCTGGCCTGCGCGGCCATCGCCAGCGCCCAGCTTCTGATCTGCCCGTAGTACGACGTGTTGAACAGCACCGCGGTGCGCAGTTCCGGACAATAGTACCCGTACGGTTTTCTTCCGGGAACACCCTCGACGGCATAAATGATGCCGTGCGGTTCCAGATCGGATTCCAATTGCGCCGGATACCAGTTTTCCACCCAGAAATCGTACAGGTGCGGGACATTGGTGCGCAGTTGGATGATAATGCCGTTGATATTGGCATTCCATTCGAAATAGCGATCATAGGGGAGAGCCGACTCGGCCTCCTGCACCAGCGCATCGCGTTCATCGGCCGAAACCTCGGTCTCGACCTCGGTATTGCCGCGCGGATAAGTCATGACATTCTGCAGGGCAATGCGTTTGTACTTGGGCGATTCTTTCAGTTTCGACATCGCATCGACGATGCGGTCGGTGCCTTCCTCGATTTTGTCCATCGACGTGGCGTATGACAACCGGATATTGTCCTCGGCGCCGAACGCGCTTCCCGGCACCACCGCCACCGCCGCTTCTTTCAACAGGTAGTACGACAGGCCGTACGAATTGCGAATTTTCATCCCGCCGCACTCGGTGTTGTAATATTCCGACGTGTTTGGGAAGAGATAGAACGCGCCCTGCGGCTGATAGCATGAAACGCCCGGAATGCGGGTGAGTTTGCTCAGCATATAATTGCGCCGGGCCTGGAATTCCGCGACCATTTTATTGATCTCGGATTGTTGTCCCGAAAGCGCTTCCGCCGCCGCTTTTTGGGCGATGGAGTTGGCGTTCGAGGTCGTGTGCGATTGCACGATACCCATTGCCGAGATAATTTCGCGCGGGCCGGCGGCATAACCGATACGCCAGCCGGTCATCGAATAGGCTTTGGAAACGCCGTTGATGACGACCGTTTTCTCTTTGATCTTGTCGCCGAGTGCGGCGACCGAGCAACAACGATACCCGTCGTACACGACTTTTTCGTAAATCTCATCGGCGACAATCAATAATCCCTCCGCCACCGCGATCTCGCAGATTTCCTGCAATTGCTCGCGGGAATATGCCGAACCGGTCGGATTGCCGGGGTTGTTGATAATTATCGCCTTGGTATTGAAATTGATATTGGCTTTCAATTCGTCGGGAGTGATGCGGAAACCGTTTTCCTCGCGTGTCGGCACGATCACCGGCTTGCCTTTGACCATCAGCACCTGCTGGGGATAGGACACCCAGTACGGTGCGGGGATGATCACTTCCTCGTCACGATTGAGAATCGAGACAAACAGGTTGTAGAGGCTTTGCTTGGCGCCGGATGAGACGATAATCTCGTTATTCTTATACTCCAGATTGTGATCTTCTTTGAACCGTTTGCGAATCGCCGCTTTGAGTTCGGGAATACCGTCATTGGCGGTATATCCCGTGAAATTATCGTCGATTGCCTTTTTGCCGGCCTCTTTGATATCGTGCGGAGTGGGGAAATCCGGCTCGCCGACCGAGAAATCAATGACATCGATTCCCCCGGCCTTCATTGCTTTGGCCTTGGCGTTGATGCGCAATGTCGGCGCCATCTCCAGGCGGCCGATCCTGTTGGATATCATGGCTTATTCCTTGTCTGAACCGCTCGACCGCGGAGTTGTGGTCCCCTGCTCTTTGTTCTTTTCACTGAGTTGTTTGAGCCAGTCCTCGAGATCGAAACCGGACAGCGACTTGACGACGGTCGGAAGCTGACTCATCATCGAGGCCACTTCGCCGGTGATTTTCGACGTGCCCAATTTGCCGTCGTTGGACACCATAACGATCTTGTCCACCTT
>CAZVNK010000239.1:4780-5057 GCA_964628115.1 uncultured Ignavibacteriaceae bacterium
GGGCAGAGACCGTGATGCGAACGTGGATCAGATCCGCCAGATCGGGCAGAAGCTCGAACATCAGCGGTAGCAGAGCCGGTTGGGAATAGGCGTTCCAGGATTCGGCTTTCTTGCGCAGGGCTTCGGCTTCGGCCTGACCGACTTTCTCGATCAGTTCGGCTTCGATAATGCCCTGAATCCGCTTGGCCTCGGCCATACCTTTGGCCTCGGCTTCGATGCGGAATTGCTCGGCCGTGGCGGGTTTGCGGACTTTGGCTTCCAATTCCTGCTCGACCCG
>CAZVNK010000240.1:0-5051 GCA_964628115.1 uncultured Ignavibacteriaceae bacterium
GCCGGGGCAACGGTTGCGGTGACGACGACGGCCTATCGAACCGTTACCGATGAATTCGGGGCGTTCTCCTTTGCCGATCTGCCGCCGGCGGTCTACGTCATTCGGGTGACCTGTATCGGATATGAGGATCGCACCGTTCCGGATATCCGGGTCAAGCCGGATATTACCGTGCATCAGGATATTCATCTGCATTCCCGGGTGTATCATCTCGGCTTGATATCCGTCCATGGCCGAAGTTCACCGCTTTCCAGCGACCGCATAACGGTGCTCGACAAAGCCGCCATTCGCGACACCCGCGCCAAAGACATTCCCGATCTGCTTGCCACGGTCGAGGGGGTTTTCGTGCAGAAAACCGGCGGCGCGGGAAGTCGCACCGAGATTAAAATCCGGGGCGGCGACGCCGAACAGGTGCTGGTGCTGGTCGACGGTCAGCGCATCAATCCGTCCGGAACCGGAACCGCCGATTTAAGCACCATCCCGCTGGACATGGTGGAAAAAATCGAAATACACAAGGGCGGAGCATCGGCCGAATACGGCCCCGATGCGCTCGCGGGCGTGGTCAGTATTATCACCGTCCGGCAGGACACCGACGATCCCTTGCGCGTCACCGCCGGGCGAGATTGGGGACGCTGGAAAGGCGAACGGTACCGTCTGGTCGTGCAGAATCCGATTTCGATATCGAACTGGACCGGCAAATTCGGTTATTCGCTCGATCAGTCGGTCGGTGATTTTTCCTATGCCTATTCGGTTCCTCCCCGCGACAATGTATATACCGGTGATCGAGCCAACAATCAGGCCGACGTCTATAACTATTTCGCTTCGGGTTCCTATCGCGCCACCGAAAAAATCAGTATCGGCTATTCCGGGCAGTACTATCGCGGACGGCGCGGCCTTCCGGGATGGGCATCGAAACCCAACGAATACGCGCAATCGGTCGACCGTCGCGCCCTCGTTTCCACCACGGTAACGTATCAACCGACGTCGAAACACGGTTATACGCTCGAATCCGGATTCTCGCATTTCGAGCAGAATTTCCACGATCGTGAATCATATCCCGCGCCGTTACAATTCGACAGCCGTTTCGACAATGATATCATCACGGTCAAACATACGGGACGACATCATTTCCTTCAGGGACAGACCATTCGGACCGGACTGGAATACCGCCGCGACAATTTCGATCATGAGGATGCGCTGTATGCGTTTAACTCGATGGGCAAATCCCATCGCGACAACGCCGCCGCGTTTGCGTCGATCAATCACGGTTTCGATCTGTCGCGCTGGAAACTGGCTGAGACTATTGCGTTTGATGCCGCTCTGCGATATGACTGGACCGAAACGCGCAAGGATTCGACCAGCTGGCAGGACACGGTTACGACCAACAGCGTGTCATCATGGTCGCCCAAAATCGGTTTGGCGCTCTCCGGTGGCAAACAGATAGCCTATGTGATTCGTGCCAGTTACGGCAAATCGCTTCGGATCCCGTCGATTAATGCCCTGTTCTGGCAGGGTGACGCCCGCTCCGGCGGCAATCCCGGGCTGAGACCGGAAAAATCCGAGCATTCCGAAGCGGGATTGGAGTTGTCGACGGAAATCGGGCCGGTGACGCTGAGTGGCGGGATGACCTATTTTCACTCGCTCTTGACCGATCTGATCGTCTGGACAACCAGCATGAATGTCTGGCGTCCCGAAAATCTGCAAAAGGCACAGATCACCGGGCATGAGGATTTTCTCAAGCTGTCGGCATGTGACGGCATATTCTCGCTTTTGTACCAAAACACGATCACCACGGCAAAAAACAAGGATACCGCGCACACGGTGTCAAATCGTGATCTGGTCTTCACACCGCATTATCTCACCTCGCTGACCGCGCGATTCGATTTGAAATATATCAGCGGATCGTACGCGATTCGATGGTGCGACCGGGCGTACACCAATGAAGCGAATACCAGTTATTACGATGCGTACCGCGTCGATGATCTTTCCATCGCGGCGCATTATGCGGTGACACCGACGGTGCGACTCACCGCCGACATGACCATCAACAATATCCGGGACGTCGATTACGTCCTGATTACCCACTACCCCATGCCGGGCCGTGAATGGCGGTTCGGTATCGGCATTACGTATGGATTGGAGAAATAACATGAATCGCATTTCGAGCACGACTGAAACATTACGGCATGTCGCCGTTATCGGGGCGCTGATTTTTCTTCTTCCGGCTATGATTTACGCCGTCGATCCCACCGCGTACGTGGTTAATTCCGAGGGTGAAACGCTGTCGAAAATCAATCTGACCACCGGCGCGGTGACCAACAATATCGTCATTCTCGGTTCCGACGTCGATTGCTACCCCAACCAGATCATCATACGCGACACGCTGGCGTACGTAATCAATTCCGGAACCGATGAAATCCAGATCATCAATTTGAACAATGAACAAACGGTGTCATTGATCAACACCGGCGCATCGACCAATCCGTACTGGATGGAGTTTTACGACGACCGTTACGCATTCGTGTCGTTTTTACTCACCAATGAACTTGCCAAAATCGATTTACAAAAAGGCACGGTCGTGCAAACCGTCCCGGTCGGCCACAGCCCGGAAGGGGTGCTGATTACCGACGGCAAGGTGTATGTCGCCAACAGTGGCTATAACTGGGGAACCGGCGAATGGGAGATCGGAAGCGTGATGGTGTATGATATCGCGAGTGAGACGATTGTCGAGACCATTTATGTCGACTGGAATCCGCAGTATATGGCGCTCGATGATTCCGGGCGCATTCATGTCGTTTGCACCGGCGATTATTACTCATCATTCGGGGCAGTCGACGTTATCGATCCCACCGCCGATACGATCATGGCGAGTTTCTCTATCGGCGGTGCACCGGGGCAAATCACTATCGGCCCCGACAATATCGCCTATCTGGCCGCCGCCGGGTGGACGTTTTCCGGATATGTGTATTCGTATAACAGTTTGAATTTCGATGTGTATCACGACGAATCAGATCCGATTGAAGTCGATTTGAACTGCATGACCACCGTGGCGTATCAGGACAGCACCTGTTATACCGGCAGTTTTACCGATTTTATCAATGTGATTGATTCGTCGGGAAGCTATCTCGGCAGTTACGCGGTCGGCGATGCTCCGGTGCATCTTGATTTCAATTATCTTCCGGGTGATGCCAACGGCGATTTCGCGGTAAATCTGCTGGATATTCTGTTTCTGATCGAATGGATATATACCGAAGGACCGAAACCGTCATACGCCATCTGGCGGGCCAACGCCAACGGGGATTTCGCCTATAATCTGCTGGATATTTTATACCTGATCGAGTTTGTCTATTCCGAAGGCCCGCGCCCGATTGCCGGCCCACGCTGGGTAAGATAATAGAAAAAAGACAGCGGGGCCGGTAAACACCTCCGGCCCCCTAATCCCCACCAACCCAAGTAATTATCTCCGTGAAAGTTACACCGTTCGCCACGTCTCCGAACTCACAATTCATAGAAACTGTCCCCGTTTTTTAACCAATGCGATTATCGTCTCCCCTTCATCGGTCAGGCCCGGGATATCGATTCTTTACGCAAGAGTGGGTTTTTGGCCTCTTGTTTTATCATGAAATCGCCGTAATTGGCTGATTTATAAGGCGCTTTAATTCATATTTGTGAAAATATTCTCTAAATAGTTGTGTTGAGATGACGTTTTATATATATTATGGAACGGAGGTATAAACAGACATTAGTGAATATTTTCACGAGGTCGATCAGGAACTTCCAGTTGAGCTTACACATAAAGAGGTTGTAATGCCACAAAAAATCACATCGAAATCAATTGATGACAATCTCAAGCGACGGGCACGCGAAATCAGCGGACAGATCGCCCAGCAGTGTTTCCAATGCGGAACCTGCACCGGTTCCTGTCCCATGATCGAACACATGAATGTTACGCCCAGAGGACTGATGGCACTGCTACAGTGGGGCCAGGCCGACAAGATCAGCGAGGCCAACACCCCCTGGATATGCGCCTCATGCCATGTCTGCCAGGTGCGATGTCCGCGCGGAGTGGAACTGCCGAAAGTCATGGAGGCTTTGCGTCAGGTGAAACTGCGCACCAATGTCAACCAGATCGAACCCGCAAACCTTCAGCCGGAAGAAATCATCGATCTCCCGCAGATCGCCATGGTTTCGGGATTCCGCAAGATGACATCGTGAGGTAACCCATGAGTATCAGTTATTATCCCGGATGCACGCTGAAGACCAAGGCCAAAAATCTGGAGATCTCGGCGCTGGCGGCAATGGCGGAGTTGGGAATCGACGTTGAGGAACTTCCCCGCTGGAACTGTTGCGGCGCGGTGTATTCGCTGGCCGACGACGATCTGATTCATATCATCGCCCCGGTGCGTGATCTGATTCGGGTCAAAGAACGCGGCCACGACACGGTCATTACGCTTTGCTCCATGTGCTACAACACGCTGGCGCGCGCCAACGACCTGATGAAAAACGACGAGGAAAAACGCAAAACCATCAATATGTTCATGGACGAGGAGCCGGACTATGCCGGCGAGGTGCGCGTGGTGCATCTACTCGACTATCTCCGCGACGATTACGGCTGGGACAAACTGAAAGAAAAAGTCAAAGTCCCGCTTAGCGGCCTGACGGTTGGGCCGTACTACGGATGCACGCTTTTGCGACCGCGCGAAGTCGCGCTGGATCGTCCCGACAAACCGACCCTGTTCAATGAGTTCATGGCCGCGCTGGGCGCCGAGGTGGTCGATTTCCCGATGGCCACCGAATGTTGCGGCAGTTATCAGGTGCTGGGCAATCCCGACGCCGCGCTGAAGGTCTCGTACGACATTCTCAGCGATGCGGACAAGCACCATGTCGAGGCGCTGGCGCTGACCTGCCCGCTGTGCGATTACAATCTCGGGCGGCGGCAGAATCTCATGCGCGACAAATTCGAGGGCGCGCCGGATATCCCGGTGTACTATTTCACGCAACTGCTGGCGATCGCGCTGGGGCTTTCGGCGGAGGTGTGCCATTTCGAGTTGAAC
>CAZVNK010000241.1:0-5035 GCA_964628115.1 uncultured Ignavibacteriaceae bacterium
CGATCTGGTAATGGGCGATTATTCGGGGGTTGAGATTCTTGAGACCACGCTCAAGAATCATCCCGACGCGGTGGTTATTCTGATGACCGGATATCCGACGGTCAAGACGGCCATCTCGGTATTGCGGAAGGGGGGGTATGACTATCTGATCAAGCCGTTCAAGCTCGAGGACTTGAAAGCGACCATCATGCGCGGTCTGGAGCACCAGCGCATCAAGCGCGAAAACGTCGAACTGCGCAGTCAGGTAGAATTGATGAAAATCGCCGATGCTATGGCCGACGGCGTACAGTTGAAGTCTTTGCTTAATCTTATCGCCAAGTCGGCGGTGAGGGAGCTTCCCGCCAGGGCGGCGTCGATCGTGTTGTTCGATCCAATGTCCGGCGAGGGCCAAATCAAATCCGTATACGGAACGGCCGGGGGGAGTGACGTCGAGGCGTTTCTGCACGGTGAAAGCCCACAGTGCCGACGCACCGTGAAAAGCATGCTCCCGGAGTACATCAACGAGGATGTTGCCGACGATGCCTCTCCGTGCCATCGCCCCCTGGTGTCGTTTCCTATGATTTCCAAGCGTCTTCTTCTGGGACTGTTGAATATAATCTATGACAATCGTTTCATGGAAATCTCGATCGGGCAGAAGCGGCTGGTGTCTCTGCTGGCGTCCAAGGCCGCCTCGGCCATCGAGACCAACAATCTCAATCGGGACCTTCAGCATTCCTATTTACAGACGATTGCCTCTCTGGCCAACGCCATCGAGGCACGCGATCATTACACCGCCGGGCATACCGATCGCGTGTTTCATTATGCCGAAGTCCTGGCGCGCCAGCTCAACTGGTCGGACGCCCGGTTGAATCAGTTACGCAACGGCTGCCTGCTTCACGACATCGGCAAGATCGGCATTCCCGACAGCGTCCTCAACAAACCCGGATTTTTGACGGCCGAGGAGCGCAAAATCATGGAGCAACATCCCGAACTGGGCGCCAAAATTCTGGATGACGTGCCGTTTCTCAAACCCATCATTCCGTATATTCTGACGCATCATGAGCGGTATGACGGAGATGGGTATCCGCATGGTTTGCGGGGAGAGGATATTCCGGTGGAGGGACGTTTGCTGGCAGTGGTCGACACTTTCGACGCTATCACGTCGGATCGTCCCTATCGTCAGGGGCGAGCACCCGAACTGGCGATTGAGGAGTTGGTTCGTCATCGGGGAACGCAATTCGACCCCCGCATGGTCGAGCTGTTTGGCTTGGCGTACGAGCAGGGTTTGGTGAGTGTCGAGCAGTCGGACAAGATCCGTGTAAAGCTTTCGGACGGTCGAGAGTATGATCATGCTACAATTTGATCGGAATCGGGATAAAGCAGATTACGAATACGATCAGAGCGATAATGCCCAGAATCAAAGCCGAGCGCGGCAGGGGCATGGCATCATCATGCGTCGGCGGATGTTTGACTCCGAATAAAAACACCAGCGCCCCGAAAATCCACCATCCGGGCCACCAGAATCCCAGGGCAATCATTATCGCCAGCATCGGTCGTCCGAGTTTGTGTTGATGCCGTCCGATCAGGCCGTAGAGGATATGGCCGCCATCCAGTTGTCCCAGCGGAAGCAGATTTATCATGGTGACAAACAATCCGAACCACCCGGCCATGGCCGAGGGTGAAAGCACATAATCGAATCCCTCTGGAACCGGACCAAGCACCAGCCAGGCCAGAAAGCGGACGATCAACGAATCACCGAAGGTGACGGCATTGCCTTCGAGTGCGACCACTTCGGACGTCTGTAATCCGAAAATCAGGGCGGCGATGGCGATCACGAAACCGGCGATCGGCCCGGCCGCGCCGACCTCGATCAGGTCGCGACGATTGGTAAACGGCGAACGGGATTTGATAATCGCGCCGAAAGTCCCCGCGATGTTGGGTGCGGGAATGAAATACGGCAGGGACATCAGCACTCCGCGCCGTCGTCCCGCCAGATAATGTCCGAACTCATGGAATAACAGAATACTCATTAACGCGACGGTGAATTCCGTCATGTCGCCGAAAACACCGGGAATTTCCAGAAAATCGAAGGAAAAATTCCAGAAAAACGGGGAGAAGTATACGGTTACGATCGTAGCCAGAAAGAGCATGATATTCAGTCGCGGGACGCGTTTATGCCAGGGAAGTTCCCGCACGCTGATCAGCAGACCGTGATCGTCCTCTCTGATCTGGGGTTCGAATCCGGAGTTTGCGAGTCGCTTGCGCACGGTGGCGACCGCCGCGTCTTGTTCCTGATAGGAGCGGGCACGGAAAATCAAACGGTCGTTATGATGATAGATCGCGGAAATCTCGAACTGATCGGCCAGTTGATAGTATATCGATTTCGCCGTTTGGTCGGACGGTTTCATGTGTTCATCTCCGGCGTTAGCCGTGCCTGCGGTCGTTTCGGTATTAAACGTTATATAAGGGTTTTTGGTTCGGGATTGCAACGGGATTGTTGATTGTCGGACGTGGCCATAAAAAAAGGAGCAGGGCAATTGCCCTGCTCCACAGGATTGGTGCGAATGGGTGCTCTTAGAGCATCCAGTCACCCAGCGGATCCGGCCCGCCGTTGAAGTAGTAGGCGATCAAATAGGTAACATCGAGATTGTCGATGTTGCCGTCATTGTTCACATCGCCAAGGAATTCAAACGGGTAGGGACCATTGCCGCCGTTGATATAATTGGCCAGGTAGATAATATCCACCAGGTTAACGGCTCCGTCATTGTTGACGTCGCCGCGACCGAAACCGCACCACTTGTTGACGATATTGGCCGTCTCGAAGTAGTTGGCGGGATCGGACGGGTCAGCCAGTCCAAGCACACCGAACTGCGCGAATGCAATGATGGTCGAATCCTCGGAATCCGCATTCAACGGATAATTGCCGATGGTTATGAATCCATCACGATCGTCCGCGTCCTCGTTACAGGGGATAATGCCGGGCTGATGCACCAGCTGATAATCCCACTGCGTCATCCAGTTGTACGTGGAGTCACACCAGATGGAGGAGTCGTTCCACATCGCCATTTCGGCCGTTAACGTTCTGGCATTGAGCAACGGTTCATAGCAACCGCCGAACGGCACCTTGACGGCGCCGAAGCCGCGATCACCGGTGTTGCAGTCGTAGCAGAACGCAACTGAGTGATCCTTGTCATAGCCCATAACGTTGAAATCGCTATTCGGATTGACGTCATAGTCCATGAAAATACCGACATACAGTCCCGGGAAGGATGCACCGTACCGGCTTGTCATGGCATACCGGTAAACGACGAAGTTCTCCAGTTCCGGAACGTCATACGCACCGATCGCCTTGGCACAGACTTTGAAGCCCATGGTCAGGGTGTCGTCGTACGGCGGCGCGAAACCGTGGTCACTCTCAAAGTTCCAGTTCCACTTGTTCGGATCATTGAGAGTGTCATAGTAGTTGATAACCGAATCGACAAACGAATAGGTCATCACTTCGCCATACACCGGATCATAGCTGGCTCCGTTATTGGTCGAGATGTATCCCAGCAGAGCGTTAAGCTCATGCTGCATTTCACACTCGCCATCGGTTCCGCAGAGAACGTCCGGAAGCAGTGAACGCCACTCCCAGGTCTCTCCGCCCCAGTTCTTCGAATGGAAAGCCAGACGATACTGGGACACGCCAAACACGACACCGCCCTGCCAGACCGATGCGCCGTCACCGTCGACGGAAAGGCAGTCGGTCATGTCACCATCGGCGAGTTTACCGGTATTGAAAATCTTGGCAATGTTTTCATTGCCGCCGGTGACGTCGCCGAATTCGAGTTCGGTGTAATCCATCAGGCAACCGCCCTGGATGTTCATCTTAATTTCCGGAATACCGAAGTCTCCCGGATCATCCATATAGGCATGATCGAGGAAGTAATCAGGATCATCGGACTCGATATAGGCATAGAAGGTGTGGATTCCCCTGGTGATTTGGGTGGCATCGATATTTAGAACGATATCGACGGCCGGATCACCGGGATTGATAACGGTGCCGGGTACGGGCGACACGACATGATCGAACCAGGTCGGCGCAGCATAGGCCGCCAGATTCTTCGACAGCCGCATGTTGTCCATGACGATCTCGGGGAGATCGGTGACGGACGACATGAGATTCGGAATCTTACTGCTCATCTTGTCGATTTTCGCCTGCATGCTATTGGTGAGATCAGGATTAACGACACTGGCCGCAATAACGTCCGGAATCGTGCCGTTGGATTCCTCATCCACATAAATGTTGGTAATGGTGAGCGGGGCGCAACCCTGGTTGGAGAGAACACCTTCGTAGGTGATATTCTCGCTGGTTGTGCCGCCGAACTCGACCGGAACCGTGAGATTGTACCCGTTTATGCACAAACGGGCGCGATCTTCCTGATTGGTCAGACAGACCAGAGTGTTACGATGGTTGACCAGGACATGACCGTCGCCGATGATCGGTTGCCAGCGATGTCCGTAGTACAACGATTCAAAGCGGCGATGCATGATCTGTTCGCCGGTATTGGCATCGAAGAAGTTCAGGAAGTTTTCGCGATTCATTGCGAAATAAATGTCCGCCGCCTCGGTTTCGCAACTGAGAGCGCCGTCCATGTAGTAGTTATAGTTGGCCGTGGTGTTCACACCGCCGTCGCCAAGGCCGCCCGCTTCGAAAAAGCCGGGTTGTTCGGTGGTATTGAACCACGTCTCATCACCGGTCAGCTTGTTAAAAGCGAGTGGACCGCGGCGCTGGCCGCTATCCTGCCACGGGCACCAGGCGATGAAAATCACGTTCGTGGCATCGATGGTCGGAGCCGCCGAGCCGTTACCGCCACCGCCGGTACTCAGATTGACCCAGTTGACAACGCCGTTGCCGGCATCGATGGCATACATGATACCACCATCCTGAACCGGACTGCTGTTGTCGGCCGGGCTGTAATAGGCCGGTGCGAAGATCTGGTCTGTCAATACGTCATAGGAAATACCACCGATAAAGTTCTCATTGCCGGGATAATCCTTGGCCGGAACGATGGTC
>CAZVNK010000242.1:0-3123 GCA_964628115.1 uncultured Ignavibacteriaceae bacterium
AACTGCATCCTCAATACTCTGCCGGACTCGGCCGGTTACCGGGCGATTGCGGGAGTCGGTATGGGCGGTTACGGTGCGATGCGAATCGCGGTCGAATTCCCCGAGCATTTCTCGGCGGTGTCGGCAGTATCCGCACCGCTTGATTTCGATGGTACCGACAATGCCGGTGGTTTTCTGCCGCTCTTTCAGGATTTCATGAACGACGTCGGTCGGGACAATTATGCAACGGTCCAGTTCGATTTTAACAATGTCATGCAATCGATGTTGGTCGCCGCCTCGGTGGCATTCTCGCCGCATGACACCGGTACGGTCGGCGACGGATTCGTAATCAGTGACACGACCAGCTTCTTTAAAAGTTCGGATGTGAAATATCACCTGCCGTTTTATCGCAACGGCCAGCAAACCGACACGCTCTATGATACCGTAACCGTCGATCCGCTGGACGTCGATACCACCATCGTCAACAATGGCGGTTGGATGGCGTGGCAGGAAAATAACATCCCGAATATCCTGACGGCGAATCCCACCGCGCTGGATGAGACTCAAGTGTTGTTGGCGTATGCCACCGATTCGGATGAATACACGTTCAACGAACAGACCAGTGATTTTCACGACCTGTTGGTTGCCACTTACGGCAAGGTGGAGGGGCAGGATCTGCAAACCATAACCTATGACGGCTATGGCGACTATGTTGCATCGGGCGACCGATTCATCTTTGACCTGTTGCCTGAGATATTGAAATTCCACTCGGATAAATTCTATCTGAGTAAAGACTGATAAAAAAATGCGGATGTTTGTAGGGCCGGTGAAGGTTATGCCTTTCCGGCCTTTGTTTTTCGTATAAGAAATATGACCAATACCCGCTATGACCTGATCTCGATCGGCGCGCATCCCGACGATGTCGAAGTCGGCACCGGAGGTGTCCTGCTGGCTTTGAATGACGCCGGCTACAAAACCGGAATCGTGTATCTCACGGCCGGTGAAATGGGAACCGGAGGAACGCCGGAAATCCGCGCCGAGGAAGCCCTGCAGGCCGCGCGCGTGCTCGGTTCCGATTTGATCGAGACGTTCGACTGGGGAGATTGTCGGCTGTTCGATACTTTCGAGCGGCGTATCGAACTGGCCGGGCTGATTCGGCGTTATCGCCCCACGATTATTCTGACGCCGTATCCGCACGTCGGTCACGGCAAACGCCAGTCGCATCCGGATCATATCGCCGCCGGACAAATAACCATCAATGCCGCCAATTATGCCACCCTGAAGAAAATGCCGATCGACGGTGAACCGCATCGGGTCAAACAGGTGTTTCATTATTTTCTCCCGCCGGGATTGGCCCCCAATTTCGTCGTGGATATCACCGCGCATTACGAACGCTGGCTGGAGGCGCTTCGTTGCCACCGGTCGCAGTTTCTCAATCCCGAAAAATCGCGAGACTACATGTGGTCGCTGGAATCGATGGCGCGTTCCTTCGGCCAGCAGGCCGGATGTCGCTATGGCCAGGGTTTTTATAATATCGAACCGATTCGTATCGTGGATCTTTTCGATTTGGCAAAGTGATAGACAAATAACGCTCAGATGGTATCATTACTCAAAACCGAAACGTCCCGATAAAATTACTGATTCATGGAGACTGCTATGTTTAACACAATCTCTGAATTCGCCGCAACCTGGCGCCAACACTTTGAAAAAATGCAAAAACTCTTCGACACCCTGACCGATCGATCGCTGGCGCAGGAAGTGACGCCGGGGCATCGCACGCTGGGGCGTATGGCCTGGCATATCGTAACCACCATCCCCGAAATGACCGGGAGTATCGGACTGAAAATCGACGGCCCCGCCGCCGACGCTCCGGTTCCATCGACGGCCGCGGAAATAGCGAAAGGCTATGCCGTCGCAACCAGGTCACTGTTGGAACAGATCGAGAAAAACTGGACCGACCAGACTCTACAGGTGGAGGATGACATGTACGGCGAGCAGTGGAAACGGGGGATGAGTCTGACGGTGTTGATTATCCATGAAGTTCATCACGGGGGACAGATGACGGTGTTGATGCGGCAGGCCGGACTTCAAATCCCCGGTCTTTACGGACCGTCGTACGAAGAATGGGGACAATACGGGGCCCCGCCGCCGGAAATTTAATTTTATATTGACAGTTTTTTCTGTGTAAATTTCATATAAAAGGTCGAAACTAAAACTAGTTTTAATTCAGCGCTGTCACGGTTACAGCCGGTCGCTTTTTCCTGCACAGGCTGAATGGTGGTTCGTTTACACATTGGTGTTTATCTATTGAGTATGCAAGGAGGTTGTCGTGCGGTGCGCGTTTTGTGGTGTGACGTTTACGGGGACCCCGATCAATCAGGGCGGAGACGTCTATTGCTCGATTGAATGCGCCGATATGGCGGCAGAGTTGAGCGGAGAAGAAAGCGATTATTTCGAGGAGGATGCGCTGGATTACGAACCATATGAGGATGAATAGGGTCCCGACAAAACATTCTCGGTTTCACGATCGATTCCCGATTATCATAATCGGGAATTTTTTTATTCGTCGCGGGATATCTTCACGACCTCATATTGTAAAATCCCCGCCGGGACCTTTATCTCAACTTTGTCTCCGACCGCCTTGCCCAACAGTGCCGCACCGACCGGTGATTTTATCGATATCATATCGTTTTCCACGTCGGTTTCATCCGGGGGGACCAGTTGATATAATATCTCATCGTTTCGCTTCAAATCTTTCACCAGGACTTTGGCGAAGATATAGGCTTTGTCGGATGGAATCTTGTCGGTGTCGATGGCCCTGGCCCGGCTGAGTTTGTCCTCCAGTTGCGCGATTTTACGCTCGATATGCGTTTGCGCCTCTTTGGCGGCGTGATATTCGGCGTTTTCGGACAAATCGCCCAATTCCATGGCCCGCTTGATCTCCGCAATAATCTCCGGACGATCGACAGTCTTCAATTGCTTTAATTCCCGCTCAAGCCTGAGCAGGCCCTTTTTTGACAGATATACTGGATCGGTATTCATGTCTCTTATATAATACATTATCCCGGATTTGAAAAATCCTTTTTTAAGATACCTGTTGTCGGTTGTATCACCCTTCGACATTTCCGATTGACATCGGACAAA
>CAZVNK010000242.1:3133-4410 GCA_964628115.1 uncultured Ignavibacteriaceae bacterium
CCACGATCTCTTCGGTGCTCTCGACGCGCGCAGTGACATCGGAGAAATCCGCTTCGCCCATGAAAAGATTTCCGCGTAATCAGCATTTTTTTCCTCCACACGGCCTCGACTTCATGGTGTCGACGGGCCAACGCACAGAAAGACAACGTCTTATATGGCCGGTGTCAATTGGCATTCGACTTGCAATACTCGAAAGCGAGATTTGGGAATACTTGGAAACCATGGAAGGTGGAAATGAACAAAAAGCTTCTGATACTTGTTTTCGTTTTGCTCCTGCTTGCCGCAAGTTGGTTTAAACCGGCTTTCTGCCAGCCGGCCCCGCAGGACAGTCTGTTGCGGCAAATGACCCGGCAGGTCAAGTCGGTCAAGGGACATGGCAATTCCGATCAGACCTATTCCAGCCCCGAAATTTACGGCGACATTCCGTCGAACGAAGTGCCCGATACCGTCGATGACAAAAATCACGCGAGACCGGACATCGCGCTGTTACAGCATGATCGGGACACGACTGAAACGCTTGAACCCTTCGGCTATGATCTCTTTCGCGCCCCGTCGGAATTGACACCGCCGTCGGAAGTGGCCGACGCCGCCGAATACATTCTGGGGCCGGGAGACAATGTTATCGTTTATCTCTGGGGGCGGGTCGAAAAGGAATACGATCTTACCGTTGACCGCCAGGGCAAAGTCTTTATTCCGAAAATCGGGGAAACCACCGCCTGGGGCATGACTCTCAGGGATTTCACCGACAAGGTGAAAAGCAAACTGGCGTCGGTGTATACTGATTTTAACGTCTCCATTTCTCTGGGCAAAATCCGTTCGATTCGTGTCTATTTGACCGGTGAAATCAAACGTCCCGGAGCCTATACCGTCAGCTCGCTGACGACGCTGTTTAACGTGCTGTATTTGGCCGGAGGGCCGAATCAGCGTGGTTCATTACGTGACATTCGCCTCATTCGCAACAACAAAGTCGAAAAACATGTCGATCTCTATAGTTTCCTGTTGAAAGGGGATACCGACAGCGATATCCGTCTGGCATCCGGTGATGCCGTGTTCGTCCCGATTACCGGTCCGCGTGTGACCATCTCCGGTGAAATAAAACGCCCGGCAATATACGAGCTGGCCGGAGTTGAAACGATCAGTCAATTGTTCGATCTGGCCGGCGGGCCGACCGCCGAGGCGTATCTCGACCGTATCATGCTGGATCGAATTGCTCCCGACGATGAACGCGTCTTCATTGAGAGCAGGATGAATCCAACGCCCGAGTCCAAATCCGATAA
>CAZVNK010000242.1:4420-5031 GCA_964628115.1 uncultured Ignavibacteriaceae bacterium
CATTGATGATACTTCCGTTTTTTTTCAAACCCCTGTTCAGAATCGTCTGCACGATTCCAATTCCGATAATTTGGAACTGGCCGACGGTGACCATATCACGGTGTTTTCCATTTATGACATGCGTCGCAATATCGTGTCGGTGGCCGGAATGGTCAAACATCCCGGGCAATGGGAGCGAACCGATTCAACCACCCTGCGGACTCTGCTTGACAAGGGCGAGTTACTGCCGGACAACGTTTATACCGAACGGGCCAATCTGTTTCGGCGTTACCCCGACCGGCGTACCGAAATCATCCCGGTCAATCTGTACAAAGTGGCTATGGGCGAATTCGATATGCCTCTGCAGGATCTCGATTCCCTGCACGTCTACAGCATCGATGAAATTCGCTGGGAAAAATACGTATACATCGACGGGGAAGTGAAAAGCCCCGGAAAATATCATCTGTATGAAAACATGACGGTCGATGATCTTATCTTCCTCGCCGGTAATCTGACTAAAAACGCCTATCAGGTTCGGCTTGAACTGGCTCGTATTGACGGCACCGGTCGGATCGATTCGCGATATCTTGATTTGGAGCGCGAGGATATGCGCCGGACCGTGTTGCAGGAGG
>CAZVNK010000243.1:0-5023 GCA_964628115.1 uncultured Ignavibacteriaceae bacterium
CGTCGATCAAGCCGTCAGGACTTGCGCCCGCTTCTAGCTCGTCGTGCCTACAAAAGCCGACCTCGCGCACCAGTGCGCCGGTCTGGATTTCGTAGGCACGGCGGGCGATCGGCTCGCGCTCCGTGCCCTGGCGCATCGCGTGCGTCTGGAAGGTCTCGACAGCCTTGCCGGTCAGGCGCTCGACGACAAGCCGTGCGCGGTAGTTGCGCCGCGATGCCGCCTCGCCCGTCTTGACCGTCGCGAGCACGTCGGCGGCCTGTTCGCCGCCCATGACGCAAATGCGCGAATTCGGCCACATCCACAACAGTCGCGGGAAATACCCCCGCCCGCACATGGCGTAATTCCCGGCGCCGAACGAACCACCCACGATGACCGTGAATTTCGGCACCTGCGCATTGGCCACCGCATGCACCAGCTTGGCGCCGTCACGGGCTATACCGCCCGCTTCGTACTGACGCCCCACGATAAAACCGGTGATATTTTGCAAAAACAGCAGAGGAATCTTGCGAGTCGTGCACAGCTCGATAAAATGCGCGCCTTTCAGCGACGATTCCGAAAACAACACGCCGTTGTTCGCGAGTATCCCCACCGGGTAGCCCATGATACGCGCAAAACCGCATACCAGCGTGATACCGTACAGCTCCTTGAATTCATGGAATTTCGAGCCGTCGACCAGCCGCGCGATCGTCTCGCGAATGTCGTACTGCTTGCGATAATCGTACGGCACCACCCCGTGCAATTCATCGGGATCGTAGTACGGGTCTTCCGGTTCGGCCATGTCCAGTTCGGTTTTCGGTTTGGAGTTGACATTCTCGATAATATTCCGCGCGATCGCCAGCGCATGCTGGTCGTTCTGCGCGTAATGGTCGGATACACCCGACGTGCGACAATGCACGTCCGCGCCGCCCAAATCCTCCGCCGATACCACCTCGCCGGTGGCGGCTTTCACCAGCGGCGGGCCACCGATGAAAATCGTCCCCTGCTTGCGCACGATGACGGTTTCATCCGACATGGCGGGCAAATACGCACCGCCGGCGGTGCAGGAACCGAGCACCAGTGAAATCTGCGGGATGCCTTTCGCCGACATCCGCGCCTGATTGTAAAAGATTCTTCCGAAATGATCCTTGTCCGGAAACACTCCGGACTGAAGCGGCAAATAGATTCCGCCGGAATCGACCAGATACACGCAAGGCAGATTATTTTCCTCGGCAATCGCCTGCGCACGGGCATGCTTGAGGATGGTCATCGGGTAGTACGTCCCGCCCTTGACCGTCGCGTCGTTGGCGACCACCATCACTTCCTTGCCGTGCACCACCCCGATACCGGTAATCAGGCCCGAGGCCGGGGCCGCGTTGTCGTACATATCGTACGACGCCAGCGCCGAGAGTTCCAGAAACGGCGTGTTCTTGTCGAACAGGCGACTGACCCGCTCACGGGTCAAAAGTTTGCCGCGATCGAGATGCACCTTGCGGGCGCGTTCGGTTCCGCCCTCTTTGATTTTATCGAGCCGCTCCTTGAGGATCAGGTGTTCTTCTTTATTGCGTTTGTAGTTTTCTTTGAAAACGTCGGAAGAGGGGCTGATCTTGGATTCAATTCTAAACATTTATTCCCACCCCTGAAAACAGGATAGATACAATTGCATGGGGCCGGATAATTCCGGCCCCGATGTACTTATTCGATGTTAATACCACTTGGGTACGAATTTGTACCCGTAGCTGAGGACGCCGTGATGGCCGTCGGTCTGCACGCGGCGAAACTCGATCACCACCTCCATACCGACTTTGATATCCTCCACCTGGCAGTCCGCGATCTGCGCCATGATCTTGACACCGTTGGCCAGTTCCGCGATTCCGACCGCGTACGGCGCTTCATCGGTGAATTGCGACGGCGCCACGCGGATGACGGTATATGTCAGGATTTTGCCGGTATCGGGCAGGGTGATCGTTTCAAACTCCCGCGCTCCGCATTCCGGACAAATCAAACGCGGCGGAAATGCGACATATCCGCACTTGGTGCACTTGCCGGCTTCCAGGCGATAGCGCTGGGCTTTCTCTCTCCAGATTCGTGACGGAAACATCAGGCCACCTCCAGGATATGTACCAGGGTCGATCCGCCGGATCCACCCATGTTTTGCATTAAGGCCGTCTTGGGATTGGTTTTCAACTGACGACCGTTTTCCGCTTCACCGCGCAACTGCTTGACCACTTCGACCGCCTGACCGATACCCGTCGCGCCGACCGGGTGGCCTTTGGACTTCAAACCGCCGGAGGTGTTGATCGGGAACGATCCCTCCAAACCGGTTTCACCCTTCTCGGCCGCCACGCCGCCCTTGCCCGGTTCGAAAATGCCGAGCGATTCGGTGACGATAACTTCCGCGATCGTGAAACAATCGTGCACTTCGGCGAAATCGATATCCTTGATCGTCTTGCCGGCCATATCGAACGCCCGCTTCGCCGCCACGGTGGTACCCTCCAGCGTGGTCAGGTCTTTGCGCGAATGCAAGGCGATCGTGTCGGTGGCATGCCCGGAACCGATGATTTTGATAATCGGTTTGCCGAGTTTTTTGGCGATATCGACCGTGGTCAGAATCACTGCCGCCCCGCCGTCGGTAATCGGCGAGCAGTCCAGAATCCTCAGCGGCGATGCCACCATCACCGAGTTGTTGACATCCTCGACACTGATCTTGAACGGATACTGCGCGTTGGGATTCATCGAACCGTTGAAATGGTTCTTGACCGACACCGACGACAGCATGTTACGGGTGGTACCGTATTTTTCCATGTGCGCCACCGCCATCAGGGCGTACAGCCCCGGGAACGTCGCGCCGTGAAACACTTCGTATTCCTGATCGGCCGCGGTCGCCAGCGCATAGGTTGCACCGTCGCCCGAGACGTCGGTCATCTTTTCCACGCCGCCGGCCAGGACGATATCCGACATGCCCGACGCCACTTCGATATAAGCGGTACGAAACGCCAACCCGCCCGAAGCGCAGGCCGATTCGACCCGTGAGGCCGGAAGATTCCTTATTCCGAGATAATCGGCCATCATCGACGCCAGGTGTTCCTGCCCGACAAACAACCCCCCGGTCATGCAACCGATGGTCATCGAGTCCAGATGATCCACCCCGGCATCGTCAATCGCCATCAGGGCCGCCTCGACGAACAAATCGCGGAACGATTTGGTCCAGATCTCACCCCATTTATTCATCCCTATGCCGACTACTGCTACATCTCTCATCTGTGCCACCTCCTAATCGTTCTTCAGGATTTTGTGACGGAACTTGGCATAGGTTCCATAGTCCACAAAGGTCAGGTTTTCATCCAGCAGTTTCGCCGTACGTACGGCCTTGTCGCGGACCTCGTTGATCCGGTCGGTCACTTTCCAGACAAACGCGTCCGAACCGGCCCCGGAACCGTACGACACCATCAGGATCATATCACCCGGCTTGGCGACGTCCAGCGTCGCGGTCAAACCGATCGGCGATGCCCCCGAATAGGTATTGCCCAAACGCGGCGACAACCATCCCGGCTCGATCTGTTCCTTGGTGAATCCGAGCATTTTGGCCACGCGAAGCGGGAATTTGCCGTTGGGCTGATGAAACACCGCCCATTTGAAATCCTGCGGCTTCATCCCGGACATTTCCAGAATGCCGTTGGCCGCGCCCATCGTCGTCCGGAAATACGCCGGCTCGCCGGTGAACCGTCCCCCGTGTTCGGGATAATGCCGATACTCACGACGCCAGAAATCGGGCGTGTCGGTCGTGAACGAATAGGTATGCACCGCTTCCGCGATTACGTTCTCACTGCCCATGATAAAGGCCGCCGCACCGGCGGCGGTGGAATATTCCAGCGCGTCGCCCGGCGCACCCTGCGATGTGTCGCCGCCGATCGCCAAACCGTATTTGATATACCCCGACTTGACCAGTCCGAGACAGACGAACATCGCCTCCGAACCGGCTTTGCAGGCAAACTCGAAATCCGCGACGTGAAGCGACGGACACACGCCGAGCGCGTCCGCGACCACCGTCCCGGACGGTTTGACCGCATAGGGATGGGATTCCGAACCGATATACAACGCCCCGATATCGGCCGGGTTGATATTCCCCGCACGTTTAAAGGCGTTCTTGGCCGCCTCAACCGAGAGCGTGATCGTGTCAACGTCCGGCGTTGGGACCGATTTCTGCGTCAGCACCAATCCTTTTTTGTAGCTGGGCGCATCCGCACCCCAGACCTTGGCGATTTCCTCGACCTTGATCCGGTGGCGGGGTATGTGCGCGCCATACCCGACAATTCCTACCATAGGGAGTACCTCGTTCTGTAAATCTATTCTAATCTATGTTGTCAGCACTGATAGTCGATCCGCTAAGGAAATCAATATAACGCATTTGATACGGCTTTGGCAAGCCCAATTTGAACGCGTCCCGCTCCCTTGAAAAGCGTATCAACTATGTCATTGCGAGCGTAGCGAAGCATTCTCATTCGCATCATCAGCCGGGAATGTGTCATTGCGAGCGTAGCGAAGCATTCTCATTCGATAATTATTGCACCATGAAAAGTAATTGAGATTGCTTCGTCGCGTTCGCTCCTCGCAATGACAGGTTCGACGTTTTTCAGAACAATGACAACACCACCGCTATCGTCATTGCGAGCAAAGCGAATCAATCTTGTCCCGGTTTATTATTGCAGACCGAACCGATACAGTCTTAACATCATAATCTGTCATTGCGAGCGTAGCGAAGCAATCTCTATCGACAGAGAAATATGATAAAGGCAAGTTCTCACTTGCCTCACACGCCTTTCCGTGTATACTATACGATATGCAAAAACTGATCTTCATCGCGGTGATCGCGACGGGTATCCTGTTCGGTACGATCGTATCGGCGCAGGAAATAGACGGGCGACTGAATATCCCGCCCATCTACGTCTCCGGCGGGCCGATGAAGGCCGGCAAGACCAAGGACGGCCGAACCGTCGATCTGATCAGCATCTTCGAGGGCGTCGCCCAGTTCAACGCCGGCAAGATC
>CAZVNK010000244.1:0-5008 GCA_964628115.1 uncultured Ignavibacteriaceae bacterium
CCCGAAAGTGAGAATAGCCCTGAGGCACGGGATAATGAAACATCAGGAAAAAAATGAAATAATGGATAAATTTGCAGCAGGCAGCATCGATATCCTTGTATCCACCACGGTCATTGAAGTAGGAATAGACATTCCCAATGCCAATGTCATTGTCATTGAACACGCAGAACGATTTGGACTTTCACAGCTCCATCAGCTTCGCGGCAGGGTCGGTCGAGGCGAACATCAGTCTTTCTGTGTTCTCATACATCCCGATGATATTGCTTCAGAAAGCATTGAACGTCTGAATGTCTTAGAATCAACTGATGACGGATTTGCTATTTCAGAACAGGACCTTAAAATGCGGGGTTCCGGTGAGATACTGGGCAGCAGACAGCACGGAGCCCGGGGCGACTTTGAGTTTACCGATCTTTCTCTTGATCTGGGCCTTATTGAAAAGGCCCGTGAAATTGCCCGGGAGAATGTCTCGCAGATTCATAACATTAATCAAAGTATTTCAGACTTCAAAGATAAAAACAGCGGAACCGATTTCGATGACATTACCGAAGGCAATATCATGGCGATCGCGGTCGCATTCAGTAACGAAGGTCAACGTTCCTTTTCGGTGCCGCCGGATTCTTTCCCATTCGACGCTTTTTATGTCGAGGCCACAGCGGCGGCCACCACTACCGAACAATGGTCGAATGCCACTTCCGAACCGGGATTCACGCATACGGTCTTTGTCGAGGAAGGTACCTCCCAAACCTGCGGTTATTGCCCGCGTACCCGTCAGGCGCTGTTCGCCATTCACACGTTCGATTCCTACCCGTTCTTTTATGCGGCCATGGTGACGCAGAATCCCAAGGCCGGCGCACGGTTGAGTGAACACGACATGTATTACGTACCGACCTGTTATTTCGACGACGGCTATGAGGTATACGTCGGGGGTAACACCGATCAGTCGGTGTATTCGAGTCGTATCATTTCCTCGGGCGCCCGTGACGTGCACGATCTGGACCTGGAGATATCGCTCAACTGGCTCGGCGGCGCGGAGATCGAGGCGATCTTCACCATCACCAACAATGAATTGATCAACGAACCTCCGGATATTCCATCCACCCCGGGCGGTGTTTCCGAAGGAACGGTGAGTACCGACTACCAGTTCACGGCCACCACCACCGATCCCGACGCCAACGCGGTGTATTACAAATGGGATTGGGGCAACGGTGTCGAATCCGACTGGCTGGGGCCGTACAATTCCGGCGAAACCTGCGAGGAGACCTACCAATGGGCCGACGCCGGAACGTATGACGTGACGGTCAAGGCCAAGGACGAATGGGATGCCGAATGCGACTGGTCACCGGCGCTGACAGTGGATATCGCCGAGGCTTACCTGTGCGGTGATGCCAACGACGATGAGGCCATCAACCTGCTCGACATCCTGTATTTGATCTCATACATTTACGGAACTCCGCAGGGCCCTTCGCCGAATCCGATGGAAGCCGGCGACGCCAACGCCGACAGCGATATTAATCTGCTGGACATTCTCTACCTGATCGATCACGTCTATGGTTCGCCGCCGGGACCGGCGCCGCAATGTCCCTGAAAATTCATATCGATATCGTATGGTGATTACAAAAACGGGTGCGGTCGAAAGATCACACCCGTTTGATTAAGAACATGCACTATCATCACAGCGCATATAAGAACGATAGACGATTAAAACTCAGCCAATTCAGATTGATCGAGCGGAATGACATCCTGTGGCGATCCGCCACCTGCATAACCGTCACCGGTCGCTTTCACAGTCGTTTTCTTTTCTTTCGGATTGCGTATTTTCGTGCCGAAGGATTTCAAGCCCGACATTTTCTGCGTCGGACGCGTCCGTTCCGTATGCGACATGGTTTGATGTGCCCCGGCATTCATGCCGGTTGCCCCATGAACCACCCGCGTCAGGTCGTTGACGACGTCCTGCATCTGCTGGGCCTGAGCCGCAAGCTCCTGACCCGCCGATGAGGATTCCTCGGCATTCGCCGCATTCTGCTGAGTAACCTGATCCATCTGCGCAACCGCCGTATTCAACTGATCGACGCCCTGCGCCTGTTCGTTGCTTGCCGCAGTGACTTCGGCGACCAGATCGGTCACTTTCTTGATACCGGTCGTCACGTCCTTGAGGATCTCAACCACTTCATTGGTCGAGCGCACGCCGTCCTCGGCGTTCTTCTGAGCGCCTTCGATCAAGGTATTGGTATCTTTCGCCGCTTCAGCCGAACGCTGGGCAAGATTGCGAACCTCTTCTGCGACCACGGCAAAGCCCTTGCCGGCTTCACCGGCGCGGGCCGCCTCGACCGCCGCATTCAGAGCCAGCAGATTGGTCTGGAATGCGATCTCGTCGATGACCTTGATAATCTTCGCGGTTTCGTCGGAGGACTTTTTAATTTCCTGCATCGCGTGAGCCATGCCGTTCATCGCCTGCCCGCCCTTGTCGGCCGAAGTGCTGGCATCGGTCGCCAGGTTATTGGCCTGCTGGGCGTTTTCGGCGTTCTGGCGGGTCATACTGGCCATCTCCTCAAGCGACGAGGAGGTTTCTTCGAGCGACGACGCCTGCTCCGAGGCACCCTCGGCGAGTGACTGCCCGGAGGCCGCCACCTGAGCCGACGCGGCGCTGACCTGCTCGGCTCCGGCGGTAAGTCCCTTGATAACGCGATTAATCGGGCGGGTGATGGAGACACTCAAGAAAATCCCAAGCGCGAGGGCGATCACCGTGCCTATTACCGATCCGGTAACAGCCATAGATACGGCATTACCGGCCCGAGAACTGCTTTCTTCGTGGATGCGCTCCACGTTCTCATCGACTTTGCCCCGGATATCTTTCAAGATTCCCTGCACGTCCGCCAGATGGGCATGCGTTTCATTTTTAAACAGATCCAGAGCTTCGGGACGATATTCCTCGCCGTTTTTCAATATCTTTTCCAATTCTATGGAAGATTCATGCAGTAAATGGTGGGGGTTTTCTATTCGATCCAGCAAACCGGCCAACTCAGGCATTTCGGCAACGGCCTTTTTTCGACCTTCGCCATAATACCATTGACCGAGCGCACACTTGTGCGGATCGGTTTGGACGCCGATTTCGATGATGGAATTGTCACTTTGAAATTTACCGGCCTCCTGCACCCATTTCAAGTGATCGATTTCACGCTCCAGCAACTCCTGCGCGACATTATCGGCATACGTCATTTTTTGAGTACTATCCGCATAATCGGTAATACCATTCCATCCCAGAAATCCCACCATCATGGTAATGACGGCAACCAGGACGAATCCCCCGATCAGCCGGGTACTCAATTTCATGTTTTTCAACATGGTCATCTCCTCCTTGGTTCTTCCAGTAGTATTGTCCGCTAAGTGCCCCTCGGAACCAATTAAGGGACGCACGTCAAATATGACATAATTTGTCATCATTTGCCCTAAAGCATGATATCGTCTGTCTCCTATTTGATTGGAGGACGACTTTTGGCTTACAAATGGACTATACCGAATAGTCGCAAGGGGGTTGCGATGAGGGGTCTCAATGTGCCGCTATAAAAAAACGGGTGTGATCTTTCGACCACACCCGTCACGGCATAGAGATACGATGTCATTAATGGATTATGACTTGGAGCATAATATCGGTTTTAAAACTCAGCCATTTCATTCTGATCCAACGGGATGACACTCTCCGGAGATTTCTTATCACCCTGTTTGGACGAATTCAGCGTGGTTTTTGTTTTTGTGTTTTTCCCCTTATTGATTGCGGACATTCGGGATTTCTGTTGCGGCGACGTCACCTTTGCCTGACTATGAATGGCGATTCGGGTTTTGCTCTGCTGTCCCTGATTCGTAGCACTCCCCCCGTTGACCACTTTATTCAGTTCGTTAACAATATCCTGCATCTGCTGGGCTTGAGCCGACAGCTCCTGCCCCGCCGATGAGGATTCCTCGGCATTCGCCGCGTTCTGCTGAGTGACCTGATCCATCTGAGCAACCGCGGTATTCAACTGATCGACACCCTGCGCCTGTTCGTTGCTCGCGGCGGTAACCTCGGCGACCAGATCGGTTACTTTCTTAATGCTCGATGTTACATCATTCAGAATCTCCACCACTTCGTTGGTCGAGCGGACGCCGTCCTCGGCGTTTTGTTGCGAACCTTCGATGAGCGTGTTGGTGTCTTTCGCGGCCTCGGCCGAACGCTGGGCAAGATTTCGCACTTCTTCGGCGACCACCGCAAAGCCTTTTCCGGCCTCACCAGCGCGGGCCGCCTCGACTGCCGCATTCAGCGCCAGTAGATTGGTCTGAAACGCGATTTCATCGATGACTTTGATGATCTTGGCGGTTTCGTCGGACGATTTCTTGATTTCCTGCATCGCATGCGCCATGCTGTTCATCGCCTTGCCGCCTTTATCGGCCGCGTTGCTGGCCTCAGTGGCCAGGTTGTTGGCCTGCTGGGCGTTTTCGGCATTCTGGCGAGTCATACTGGCCATTTCCTCAAGCGACGACGAGGTCTCTTCGAGCGACGATGCTTGCTCCGATGCACCCTCGGCGAGTGACTGCCCGGAGGCCGCCACTTGTTCGGAAGCCGCACTGACCTGTTCGGATCCGGCGCCAAGCCCCTCGATTATTCGATTGAAAGCCTCCGCGGTTTCCTGAAGTTCGGCATTGCTGAATCGTTTTAATCCCTTGAAAATGTTCTGTATGGGCTTGGTAACCATTCGGGTGATGACGATTGCCAAGACCGAGCCGACGATCAAAGCGATGATAAGCCCGATCACCATCACCGTCGAAGACATCGCAAGCGACGTTGCCGCATTGTTGGCGATTTCATCGGTGCTTTCCAAACCGGCATCTGCGGCGATCTTGCAGGCTTCGATCACTTCTTTGCCGGCGGCGTTGCGTTTCACACCAAGCTCCTGAAGTTTTTGCCAGTCGGCCAGGAAAGTCGTCAGGGCATTGGCGTAATTGTCACTGGACTTTCTGGTGTTGTCAATCTGCC
>CAZVNK010000245.1:0-4996 GCA_964628115.1 uncultured Ignavibacteriaceae bacterium
TATCGTTGGAAATCAGGATATTGTCCTCGCGAACGTGTGAGACCATACTCTCCGGCCAATGCAACATCGGAGAACCGATAAACTCGATGGTCTTGCCGCCCAATTCGAGCAGATCGCCCTCTTTCACCGGCGCGAACGGCCAGCCGTCGCACGGCAGGTGCGCCTCGATGGTCTGTTGACACTTGGCGGTGCAGAACAGTTTTTCCGGTTTGACCGCGTCCATGACTTTCGGAAGCGCCCCGGTATGGTCCATCTCGGCATGGTTGGCGACGATATAATCGATTTGGGACGGTTCGATGATCGTCCTCAGGTTCTTCAAAAATTGATCGGCCAAGTCGGCTTTGACGGTGTCAAAGAGCACGGTTTTCTCGCCTTTGACCAGATAGGCGTTATAGGTCGATCCCTTTTCGGTCTGATAGCCGTGGAAATCGCGCAGATTCCAATCCACGGCGCCGACCCAGTATACGTTTTTCGCAATTTCTATTGGTCGCATGATAGTCCTCGATTGTCCGGCGGAAATCTCTTCGCCGGCTGGTTCTTTCACCTTTTGGCAGTCATATTACGATATTATAACGTAATTTTCAAGTTCGGGTGCCCGGATTTCATAAGGTTTTCAGCCGTGGTTTTCTTTTTTGCATGGCATTGATGAGCGCGCTGTTTTATTTTCCAACCGGTAGTGTTCCGAGCGAATATCAATGCGGATGGATGAGTATGAGTGATTCACGCAAAACCAAAGCGCAATTGATCGAAGAAGTGCAGACGCTTCGCGCCCGCATCAAGAAATTGGAAAAACAAACTCCCCCGTCAGGTTTCAAACTTGGGAAACCGCAGGTAATTCCGGATGAAATCCTGGATAAGATAGATATCAATGCACCCGACAAAATTGCCGAGCAGATCACAGAAGCTCTTTTCGTTATCGATACTGATTTCATTATACGCTCTGCCAATAAAGCGGCGTTGGAGTTGTTTGGCTATTCTATGGAGGAATTACGTGGAAAATCCGCGATTATTCTGGCGAACCGGCCCCAGTTATCCGAACGGATCAAACATATAAAAGACCTGTTGCTTGCCGGCAATACCTATATCGAGAATGATATCCACCACAAGAAAAACGGTCAGTCGTTTGTCGCTGAGATAATGATATCACCCATATCCGGCAAAGACGGAAAGATTAACGGGTTTATTTTGGTGGAACGCGATGTTAGCGAACGCCATCGGTTGGTCAAACAATTACAGCAGGATGAACAGCGTCAGCGTCTGATTATTCAGAACGCCCCGGTTTTGATTGACACGATTGACCTGAATGGATTGATTCTTTCCTGGAACCGGGAATGCGAACGCGTGACCGGTTATACCGCCGATGAAATCGTGGGCAATCCGAAAGCCTTTGAAATGCTGTATCCCGATAATGTGTACCGAGAGAGAATGCTTAAGGAGTTGCAACAATTCAAGAAGAGTTTCCGGGACTGGGAATGGACACTGACCTGCAAGGATGGCGGTCAGAGAATTATATCGTGGTCGGTGGTCAGTGCTGACTTGTACGATTCGGAAAAAGTGCATCTCAACGTCGGGATCGATATCACGGAACGCCGCCGGGCGGAGAAACGACTGCGCATGTTGCAGGCGGTCGTCGATCGCGCGGCCGACGGTATTATCTGCCATACTCCGGACGGCCGTATCTTTTACGCCAATGACGCCGCGACCCGCATTCTGGGATACTCGCACGAGAAATTGCTGACATTGACGGCATTCGATATCGGCGCCGCCGCCAATCGGGAGTCGATTCCGGACGTATTGGAGCAAGCCCGGGTGAATACGTCATGCACACTGACACCGGTGGTAAAGGGATATGCCGACAAGGCGATCCCGATCGAATTAACCGTCAATTACGTCGATCATTACGGCGAGCATATTTATTTCCTGTTCTTTCGTGATATCACGCGTCGAACCAGAACCCAGCAGGCCCTGCGGGAAAGTGAGGCGCGTTTTCGCAATACCTTCGAGCAGGCCGCGGTCGGCATCGCCCATATATCACTCGATGGGTATTTCATTCGTATCAACAGCCGCTTTTGCACGATCATGGGATATACCAGGGATGAACTGCTCGACATGACGGTCGAGGATATCACGCATTCCGACAGTCGTGATGAAGACATGCAAAACGTGCATAAACTGCTGAAGAATGTCATTCCGCATTATTCCATGGAAATGAAATACGTGAGAAGGGACAATACCCCGGGCTGGGTGAATCTGACCGTGTCACTGGTCCGCAACGATGATGGAGAACCGCTGTATTTTATTTCGGTGATCGAGGATATCGCCCGTCGGAAAGAGGTCGAAACGGCGCTTCGCGAGGAACGGGATTTCGTGGCGCAACTCATGCAAACCAGCCCGGTGGGAATCGCCACCGTCGATCGCGAGGGCATCATTACCTATACTAACCGGCGGGCTTCGGAAATCCTGAATTTGGATTTCGGAAACGATAAACAGAGATTATACAACGACATTGAATGGCAAATAATGGATTTTGACGGGAATCCTTTCCCGATAAAAAAATTGCCGTTCAACGTGGTGCGGCATACCGGCCAAGCCGTCAATGACGTGCAACACGCCATTCAATGGCCGGACGGACACAAAGTCCTGCTGTCGATCAGCGCCGCTCCCCTGTTCGATGCCGCCGACGAATTCAACGGCATGATCGCGGTTATCGAAGATATCACCCGGCGCAAACAAATCGACCTGCAACTGCAGGCCTCGCTCCAGGAAAAGGAAATCCTGCTTCAGGAAATTCATCATCGCGTGAAAAACAACCTGCAGTTGGTCTCCAGTCTGCTGAGTTTGCAAACCGAGTCGGTCGCGGATGAGAATATCCTGCAGGCCCTGCGGGACAGCCAGACCCGTATTCGCACCATGGCGCTGATTCACGAGGCGTTGTATAATGCCGATGATCTTTCCAGTATCAACGCGCACAGCTATTTTCGTGATTTGGCCAACTATGTGACTCGCACCTATCGTGATCGGGTGCAACATGTCAAACTCGTCGCCGATATCGATCCCGTTACACTCACCATTCAAACCGCCATTCCCTGCGGTCTGATTATAAACGAACTGCTGTCCAATGCCCTGAAGCACGCTTTCCCGAAAGGTGACACGGGAGAAATTCACGTGTCGTTTCATCGGGAAGGCGATGGACAAGTCCGTTTGACGGTGCGCGACAACGGAATCGGTTTGTCGCCGGACGTAAATCCGGATCAGCCGGTATCGCTGGGATTGCAATTGATCAAGACCCTGGCCGGTCAGATCAACGCCGCCGTCGATATTCACCGTGAAAACGGCACCGCCTTCGTATTGTCGTTTGTAGCGGATTCAACACGGAAGGAGTAAGCCAATGTCGTCCGGGCGTATTCTGGTCGTGGAAGACGAGGTCATTGTCGCGAAGGATATCGCGAACAGCCTGGAACGCCTCGGGTATACCGTGGTGGGAGCGACCGCCAGCGGTGAAGAGGCTCTTCTCCTGGCGGAACAACACCGCCCCGACCTGGTTTTGATGGATATCAAACTTCAGGGTCAGCTCAGCGGAATCGAGACGGCCGAGCGACTGCGTACCACATTCGATATTCCGGCGGTGTTTTTAACGGCGTACGCCGACGATGACACTCTGCGACGGGCACGGGTTACCGAACCGTACGGCTATATTCTCAAACCGTTCGAACTGCGGGAGCTTCATAGCACGATCGAAATCGCGCTGTACCGTCATACCGCCGAGAAAAAACTGCGCGAAAGCGAAGAGCGCTTTAGCCCGCTACAACGTAACCTGCCGGTCGGTATGTTCCGAATTGCGACGGCCGGCTAGATCATTTCGGTCAATCCCGCCCTGATGCGTATTTTCGGCGCTGAATCGGAATCACAACTTTTGAACATGCGCGTGGAGCAGTTGTACCAGAGGCCCAACCGTCGCCCGGTCAATCTGCGACGCCTTTTACGCGATGGCGAATTGGCCTTTCTCGAAGAGGAAATCCGTCGCCTCGACGGCGAAACGCGCTGGGTGCAGATTCAGGTGAGCGTGATGACCGATGCCGACGGCAAACCCCGGTACTTCGACGGCAGTATACAGGATATCACCGAACGTCGCCGCACCGCCCTGGCGCTCCGGGAAAGCGAGCGCAAGCTGGCCATACTGATGACCGCATATTGGGAACGATACTGCTGGATGTCATATCGGTTTTACCGGACACCAGCTTCTCCCGAATGGCGGTGCGGAGATCCTCAATGCCCACTCCGGTAAGGGCCGAGATCCTTACTATGGGAATATTCTCTGCGGCCCGCCTGAGGGGCTCTTCATGAATTTTGGAGGGCAGATCGATCTTATTGAGAATCATCAGGCTTTTGCTCCTGTCGGCCCTGGCGAGGATGTCCAGGTCTCCTTGGCCGAGGGGATGGCTCTGATCGATAACAATGAGAGGGAGATCGGCCTCGGATAGTTTCTGCTCGGTAAGGCGAATCCCGATCCTTTCCACTTCTCCCGAAACCTCTCTGAATCCGGCCGTATCCATGATCCGGAGGGGAATGCCATCGATATGGATGGTCGATTCGACGATGTCCCGCGTCGTGCCGGGGATAGGGGTGACAATGGCCTTTTCTTCATTGATAAGACGATTAAGGAGGCTGGATTTCCCCACATTTACGCATCCCACAATGACGGTGTTGATTCCGTCCATCCAGATCTTTCTCTGGGCATGGGCATTCATGATTCTTTGGATAGGGTCCAGTAGTTCTGATGCCATCCGGTCGGCGGTTTGGCTTCGGGAGACTATCGCGGACTCTTCGCCCGGAAAATCGATGGCCACCTCGATGTGGGCCAGTATATCCATCACGGTGCTGCGAAAGGTCTCTATCTCCTTTTTCAAGGTGCCGGCGATCTGCTGGGTCGCAAGCTGAAGGCCCCGCTCCGACTGGGAATTGATCAGGTCTACGACGGCCTCGGCCTGGGTGAGGT
>CAZVNK010000246.1:0-4995 GCA_964628115.1 uncultured Ignavibacteriaceae bacterium
ATCTGGAATGCTATGACGGCATCGACGATCTGGAAAATTCGTTCGTGACCTATATGAACCGGGTGCCGTTTTACGGACTGGTCGTGCATTCGGCTGATGATCCCGCGTTGACCAGACTGCAATCGCGTATTCGCCGGGCCTCGGTGACCTTCGGGTTGTCCGAAACCGCCGACTACCGCGGCGTTGATGTCACACTCACCGAAGGCGGTTCGGAATTCACGGTGTTCAAGCGGACCGAAAAGCTCGGACGGATTATCCTGCGCGTTCCCGGACGGCACAACGTGCTTAACGCCCTGGCGGCGGTGGCGGCAACCATGGAACTGGAAATCCCGTTCGAGAAAATCGCGGACGCCTTGCTGGCGTTTCGCGGAGTGGTGCGCCGTTTTGAGATCAAGAAAATTATCGATGATATCGTTGTGGTTGACGATTACGCGCATCACCCGACCGAAGTAACGGCAACTTTGCAGACGGCGAAAGACTGTTATCGGCGGCGGGTGATCGCGGTGTTTCAGCCGCATCTGTTCAGTCGGACTCAGCGCTTTTACAAGGAACTGGCCGAGGCCTTGCGCCTGGCGGATATCGCGCTGGTGCTGGATATTCATCCGGCGCGCGAGAAACCGATTGAAGGAGTGACCGCCGAATTGATTACCGATTATGCCAAACAGCAGGGGTACGATACGATTCGCTATATCGGCGGACGGGAAAACGCCGCCGAGGAAGTGCTGAAAATCGCGCGGGCGGGTGATATCATCATCACCATCGGCGCCGGAAGCGTGTATCATGTCAACCCGGAGATCGTGAAAGGACTGGAGAACCGATGAGTCTACGCGTGCGCAAACCGTTCGTGTATTTACTGATGGCGGTGGTTTTGCTCGGCGGCGGATTGCTGTCGTTTCGGTATCTCGCGGCGTTTCAGCTGGAGGAGGTGTCGATCGCGCCGAAGCAGTTCGAGGGTGAGCTGGATCATCTACCGGTCGCGATGGGAACCAATCTGTTTTCCGTTCCGGTCGACATGACTCTGCAGGATTTGCTTGAAGACGCGAAAGTACTGCGGGTGGATTTCGACTATGATCTTCCCGACGGCGTTAACATCAAAATCAATGAAATCTCGCCGCTGGCCTTGACACTCGGCGGCGACGGCAGTCGCCTGTATGGTCTGGACGGGCAGGGGTACGTGTATCATTTCGATGCGATCAACCATGCGCCGGATTATCCCATTATTACGGGTTTGGTACGGTGCCGGATGTACGAACGGATACAATGCCCCCGGGTGCGACTGGCGCTTCAGCAGTTGGAACTGATCAAACACAATGATATGGATATGTATCAGGCGATTTCGACCATGGATTTTTCCAACGATGAATACATCGCGGTATGCCTGGAAGGGGTACCGTTTCAGATAAAGACGTATGCCGGGAAACTGTATCGCAGTATGATACAGACTCGAATCTTTTTGTCGGGTTTCAATCCCGAACTGGATAAAATTGAAGCTCTGGATTTACGTTCGGACGGACTCATAATAGCGGTGAAATAAACATGTCGGATACGCGTATCATAACGGCCATCGATGTCGGGACCACCCGGATCAAAGTGATCATCGCGGAAAGCGACGGGATGGGAGCGCCGATATTTCTGGGACACGGTTCCGCGCCGGCCGGCGGCTTGCGCCGGGGCGTGGTGGTAAACATGGAAAAAACAGTGGCGTCCATTTCCAAAGCGGTGGAGGACGCGGAGTTGATGAGCCAGGTGCATATCGATTCCGCCGTCGCCGGAATCACCGGCGACCATATCAAATCGCTTAACAGCCAGGGCGTGATCGCGATTTCGCGCTCCGATAATGAAATCGGAGAACGCGACGTCAAGAAGGCAATCGAGGCGGCCAGCGCGATTCCGATTCCGACCGACCGGGAAATTATCCATGTTCTGCCGCAGGACTACACGATCGACGAGCAATCGGGAATCAAGAATCCGGTCGGCATGAACGGCGTGCGGCTGGAAGTGGAGGTGCACGTCGTCACGGCGTCGATCACCTCGGCCAAAAATATCTATCGCTCCATCGAACGCTGTGAAATCGACGTCGATCATCTGGCCCTGCAGTCGCTGGCGTCGGCCTATGCCAATGTCAGGCCGGAAGAAGAAGACATGGGCGTGGCGCTGATCGATATCGGCGGCGACGTCGCCGACGTGGCGGTGTTCTGTGACGGTGCGATCAAGCATACCGGAGTGGTTCCGCTCGGCGGGCGCAACGTGACCAATGATATCACGATCGGTCTGCGCACCTCGCTGGAACAGGCGGAACGTCTCAAACAGGCGTATGGTTCGGCGTTGACATCGCTGGTCGACCCGGATGAAATGATGGAAGTGACCACGGCGGTGGGACGCGAACCGCGTAATATCTCGCGCAACGTACTGGCCTCGATTATCGAGCCGCGAATGGAGGAAATATTATCGCTGATTCAGCGCGAAATAAAAAAGGCGAATATCGCCGACCCGTTGGCGGCGGGGGCGATTCTGACCGGCGGCGGCTCGCTACTGCCGGGAACGATCGAATTGGCCGAACAGATTCTGGATATGCCGGTCAAAATCGGAACGCCGACCGGAATCGAGGGCCTTCCGGAAACCATCACCGGGCCGGAATTCGCTACGGCGGTGGGACTGGTACTGTACGGACATCGCCAGGGAAGCGGCGGGCAGGTGGCCCGAGGCGGTGTGCGGGGACTATTGAAAAAGATCGAAGGATGGATATCAAAGAATTTTTAAATATATCATGGAGGATACACGAATGAGCGAGGACAGGGTACGGTTTACATTCGACGAGGATCCCGGCAAGTATGCCCGGATCAAAGTCGTCGGCGTCGGCGGAGCCGGCGGGAATGCAGTCAACCGGATGATCGAGGCCGGTCTGTCAGGAGTGGAATTTATCGCGATCAACACCGATGCACAGGTGCTGGAAAGTAATCGTGCCGGAAAGAAAGTGCAGATCGGCAAACGTCTGACTAAGGGATTGGGCGCAGGCGCCAATCCCGAGATCGGGTACAAGGCAATCGAAGAGGATCAGGACGAGGTCGCCGAAGTACTCAAGGGCGCGGACATGGTGTTTATTACCGCCGGAATGGGCGGCGGCACCGGTACCGGCGCGGCGCCGGTCGTGGCCGATATCGCCTGCAAGCAGGGGGCGCTGACGGTGGGGATTGTCAGCAAACCGTTCATGTTCGAAGGCCAGCGTCGAAGGGAAAAGGCCGACAAAGGTCTGCAAAATCTTAAGGACAAATCCGACAATCTGATCACCATTCCCAACGAACGCCTGCTGGCGGTGGTGGATCGCTCGACCACACTGGCGGAGGCGTTTGTGTTTGCCGACGAAGTTCTGCATCAGGCCACCAAAGGCATTTCGGAATTGATTACCACACCCGGTATGATCAATTGCGATTTTGCCGACGTGAAAACGGTTATGCTGGAACGCGGCGACGCCCTGATGGGAACCGGTATCGGCAGTGGCGAGGAACGCGCGGAAATCGCCGCGCAACAGGCGATCTCGTCGCCTCTGCTGGAAAATATCTCGATTTCAGGCGCACGGGGAGTGCTCATCAATGTTACCGGCGGCGATGACATGACGTTGTTCGATGTCAATGCCGCTACGTCGATTATTTACCAGGCGGCGGGATCCGACGCCAATGTCATTTTCGGTGCGGTGATCGATCCCACGTTGAAAGACCAGATGCGCGTGACGGTTATCGCGACCGGTTTCGGTTCCAGCTCGAAAAGTGAGGCAGTAAGGGAAGAAGAAGAGCCGATGGAAATTCCCAGTACGCCCGGCAAGGTGATGTCGCTGTTTCCCGAGGAGTCGGCGTTTCCGGCTCGCAAGGTGGTCGGCGGAAATAACGGGCGGGGACGCATGCCCGCGTTTGAAAACGATAACAGGCAGATACCTGCCTATATAAGGAGATTGGAAGAGAACTAACTCCCACTTGGTTCCTCCACGCAAAACCGCCGGTAACGTTACCCAGCCGGCGGTTTAATTTTGTACGAAAATCGGATCGTTGTCTTTCTCAAAGCCCATAGTCTATGGTGATTTCCCCATGTTTTTTCCGTCCGAGTCGAGCAGTGATTGTATAAGTAGTAGAGAATCAACAGGATAATAATTCCGTATGGGCGGTACGAGGTTTGCACTCATAGGTTTGTTTATGATGAATTTTCCAGGAGAGGAATCCGCATGATAACGCTTTCCAACAACTGGTCGACCAATCTGGTGCGAAATATCGGGCTGTCGGTTACCGCGTTAAACCGTTCCGCCGAGCGGCTGGCATCGGGACTGCGTATCAATCGCGCCTCTGATGATCCCGCCGGTTTGGTGATATCCGAGCAGATGCGTTCTCGGATCGCCTCGCTCAATCAGGAGATAGAAAACACCACTAATGTGTTGAATAAGTATCGCACCGCCGATTCGGCAGTTCTGCAAATGCGCCGTTCGTTGACCGAACTTCGGACCTATGCGGTCGCGGCGGCCAACGATGGCGGTCTCGATGAGGGGGCGCGCGCGGCGTATCAGACGGCGGCAGACAATCTGGTGGGATCATACAATTACATGATCGATAACACCTCATTCGGTACGCAGACGCTTCTTGACGGATCATCGATGTCGGTGGCGGATATCGAGAAGATGGAAAATTACGATTTATCGAGCGCCGAGGCCGCCGAAGCGGCGATCGGGGAGATCGAAAGTGTCGATGCGACATTGTCGGAAATCGGATCGCGCCAGGCCAATGAATTCGAAAGCAATCTGGCGAATATGCGTATCGAAGTCCAAAATCTGAGTGCGGCGGAATCGCAAATCAGGGATGTCGATTATCTGGCCGAGTACGCATCGTTTATCAAAAACTCGCTGGCCGTGCAGGCGGGCGTGGCCTTGCTGGCGCACACATCGAAACCGTCGATGAGTCTTGTCAATCTGCTGAGAGGCGATTAAGAAAATCCGCTTTGTTTGTGGTAGAGGGA
>CAZVNK010000247.1:0-4981 GCA_964628115.1 uncultured Ignavibacteriaceae bacterium
TGAATATCAGGCCATTGCCGTCCCAGTATCCGTTCCATCTTCGAAATGACATCAGTCCGACTGAGGCTATGTATATCCTGATTGGTTCCGGACAATTGCCGGTATAGTTCGAGATATCGCTCCGGGCCGTATTTTGTCAGGATCATCTCCGTCAACAAACCACTTACCGGATAAGAGATTTCCGGAGTCCCGACCTCATGATGAAAGCCATCGACGGTGAACACGTCTTCAGGTTGTATCAGTTCATTGGTCAGAATGGTATATCCCAGTTGCAAAATCGTCGTTTTGGATCTGCCCCATCGTCCTCCAAGCGCGACGGCGAATCCCTCCTGTAAAAACGGAAGGGTATACAGGTGCGGATCGCCGAGTGCGAAATTCATCAAAATATGCGCCAATTCATGATAATGCGAGGGATGACGAGTAATAACCGCATCGAACTGCAGATTTCCCAAACCCTGGGCGGAAACACCGGTAATGGCGGCAAATTGCTTTTCGGTGCAAAGCACATAATCGATTTTGTCGGATTCCAGCACTCGGATTTGTTCCGGCGTGAAAAGCATACGTTCTGCCGTCTCCCGAACGAATCGATCGAGTTTTTCAGTGGCGTAGGTATTCATGAGAGCGGAGTCATTGCTGACAATATTCAAATAACGGGTGGAGAAACGAGGCCGGCTTTCGGTGAACAGATAAACCGGAGAAGTGATGTACCAACGGTCGCCGGACGATTCCAGATAATAATCATAATCAAGGGTATCTTTCCGCGAAGCAACCGTCAGTTTCACCACGGCATAGTCGGGATTCTTACCCGAGCGGGCGACATGCACGGACAACCGACCGTCGTCAATGTCATCGGCATAAAGAACGGCGGGGGAAGCGCAGTCGTATTTGGCATGAATGCCCTGATAGCGGATAGCGAGTCGTTTGGATTTTTCGACAAGATCAGTCCGCCAGCAACTCTCGGCGCGTGCCCAATCGTGCGCCTGCAAGGCCGGAAGATATTCATTGACGACGCGAACGGGATCACCCGAAGCCATCGATACAATGGGCAGAATACAAAGCCACACCGACAAAATCGCAAGACGACGATTTATTCTCATATTACTCCATGGAATTCGATTGCCATGTGATCTCGATTACTGAGTGTTCTACTCTCCCGGTTGCGAGCGGTTCCATTCGGGTCGGGATAATCGCTTACGCCTGCACTCCGTGAGTCGTGGCGCCGTTTTTCTCCGGCGGCGGATTGACCAGACTGATGAGAATCTCGCCGGGTTTCGGTTCGGGCAGTTTTTCGATGGTGAATATCTTAATCGTGTGATCGTCGGTTATCACCATGAGGGGAATCACGGTGTTGCCATAAACGGACTTGAAAGCATGATAATCGAATTCATCGGTGATATCGGTTCGCTTGATCACACTCCCTCCCTGCAGACGAGCGGTCAGATAACCGTAAGTCGCATCATCATCGAACAGGTATCTTCCGCGCAGATGCATCGGCATCGCCTTTTTTCCGTTTTTACCGACCGACAGCGGCGGCAATTGATATACTTCGGAGCGTCCGAACAGGTCGACATAGTGCAATGCCGCCAGCGAGTTGACTTCCTCGTTTGGCGTCAGCGCCAACAGGCGGCCGATACCGTCCAGCGGGATATCATGCAGGGCGTTCTCGGAAAGCACGTTGGCATAATACGCCTGGCATCCGCTATTGCGGGCACTTGCGACATTGACCCAGTTGGTGTCGATCAACGCACTGGGAAAGCCCTCATCCTTGAGTATCTTTGCAATCGATCGGGCCAGCGGATGCGCCCCGGCGAATAAAACCCCCTGCGGATTCGGTTGCGCCAGTTTCAAATGTCGCGCCAAAGGCGCGGAGGTCAGACCGTATACCGCCACCGTCCCGATAATGACCTGAAAGGTCAGCGGCACGAGCTGATCCCATCCGGGCACACCGATTTCTGCCAGCCGGAGGGCAAATACCGAAACGACCGCCGCGGCCACGATACCGCGCGGTGCCATCCATCCCACGAACACGCGTTCTTTCCTTGTAAGATTCGATCTCAGAGTCGACATGAAAGTTGCCACCGGCCGGACGATCAGGATCAACACCGCCACGAACAGCCAGTTGGTTCCCTTGAACATTGCCAACTGCTCGGCGGTCAATTGCGCCGCCAGGATGATAAACAGGCTCGATATCAACAAAACCCGGAGGTTTTCCTTGAATTCCAGAATATGACGAATCGAAACGTATTTTTGATTGGCCAGCGCCACCCCCATGACCGTAACCGCCAGCAGTCCCGACTCGGGTTGAAGCTCATTGGCGGCGGCATAACTGAGAATCACCAGCATCAGAGAAAACGGATTCTGGAGAAAGTCCGGGATAAAATATCGTTTCAACAATACCACCATAACGCCGGCGGCGATCACACCGCTGAGCGATCCCAGCACCAGCGCCTTGATGACGCCGAAAACGGCCACCGTGGTTCCCTGTTCCATATTCCCGGCCAGGATTACCTCGAAAACCAGCACGGCCAAAATCGCCCCGATAGGATCATTGACTATCCCCTCCCACTTGACAATCGAGCTGACTTTTCCGGTCGGACGCACCTGACGGAGCAGGGGGATAATAACGGTCGGCCCGGACACGACCAGCACCGCCCCAAGCAGTATCGCCGGCGCGGTCGGGATTCCGGCAATCAACGCCGCCGCCAGGGCCGAAAGCACCCAGGTGACCAGGATGCCGATCGTAATCAGACGGGTGACCACTCCGCCGACCTGGCGAAGTTCACCGATTTTCAGGCTGAGACCTCCCTCGAACAGGATAATCGCCACCGAAACGGATACCAGTGGAAACAGCAATTCGCCGAACAGCAGGTCGGGATTGAGCACGCCGGTAACCGGGCCGGCGAGAACCCCGAAGATCAGCAGGAGGAGAATCGCCGGAATGTGAAGCCGCCAGGCCAGCCACTGGGCGACAATGCCCAGGACGATAATACTGGCAAGACCGATAAGCATTTGTTCATTCATAGTATTTCCCCCGTCGGGACAAGCCCAATATCAAGAATTATATGTCAATTTACAATATCGTTTTGCGGAAAAATCCTCTCCACCTACCGATACCAAATAGAGCGAACTTATCTTGTATATTTTTGTTGATACGTCAATACGAGGCTTCTATGTTGAGAATGGCCTTGGATGTAGCGCTTAATGGATTAATCAGGCCCGTGTTATTGAAAACACGCCACGGAACAGGCAACATCATTGATTTACCTGCACGACCCGGGTTGAAAGGGCAATGAAAGAAAGACCGCAACGACAATCAGACACCGTTGAACATGCCGCAAGGATGCGACCGGCCGATATTCTGCGCCGATTACAGGTCGGAGTGGAGGATTTGGAAATTTCCGTGGTTCGTTCTCCGGCCGATCTTGAAACACATGCCGAAACCTGGAACAATCTCGCGTTCTCCTCGCCGCACCGACTGCCGATGCTGTCGCACGCCTGGGTGTCGTCATATCTGGAACATCGCCTGAAACCCAACGAGTCGTGGTTCTGTCTCCTGGCAACGGCGAACGGTCAGTTGGTGGGAGTTCTGCCGCTTGTCGAGTGCTCTCGTCGTCGACTCGGCATCAAACGCACCTGGTTGCGCACGCCGAATGACCTGCATACCATTTCGGCCGATTTTCTCATTCACGAGGGACTGGAATCGGTTCTGATTCCCCGGTTGATCATGGCAATCGACCGGCACTGTCCGGACTGGTGCGGTTTGGAATTGCGGCGTATTCCGGAACAATCGCCGACGCTTGACATCGACGCGCGCGAGATACCCTCCTGCCGAATGCTTCGTGAATTCGACGGCTACGGCTCCTATGTCGACACCGGTATTACCTTCGATGAGTATCAATCACATCTGAGTTCAAATTTTAGACGCAATTTGAAACGCGCCGCCAAACATCTTATACAATTGAAGCAGTTCGGGATGACAATCGTTGCCGGCCATGACTCCACCGATGCCGACCTGGAGCGATTTCTGAGACTGGAAGCATCGGGATGGAAAGGTCGCGCCGGCTCGGCAATCATGCTCTCGCCCGAGCTCCAGCAGTTTTACCAAACCCTCATACGGCGTCTGGCCGAAGCCGGTCTGCTGGAATGGCATTTTCTGAAAACCGACGAAACCGTACTGGCGGGACATCTGGCCTGCCGGATAAACGGCGCACTGACTCTATGCAAAATCGCCTATGATGAGGATTATTCGTATTACTCACCCGGCAATTACCTGTTTGAACAACAGGTAAAGCGGGCTTGCCAAACGGATGATCTCATTGAAATCAACTGCCTGACCGATATGGACTGGCATCGCAACTGGAAAACGCGGTCACGACCACATTACAATATCTATATATACCCGAAACGAATGAATACCGTCCTCTCGGGGGCAATGCCGCGCCGTATCTGGATCGCCATGAAAAAATCGCCGTTATTGCGACGGTTGAAAAATACGTTGATCGCCAATTGATCTTCCCGATACAATAATCCGCAATCCTCTCGAAACCCGCCGTCGATATCCCCGTATTGACTTTACAGATATTACGCCTTTTCTTGAACGTACTCATGAGACAATCGCCGATCCCGCGTCGTCGACGCGCGCGATCATACAAAGGAGAAAAAACATGACAGCGTTTTTCCGTCCCGCGCATATCAGGGGGTATCTGTTCGGTCTGACCTTTATACTGCTGATGATTCCGGGGGCGTTCGCCCAAAACGACGGGAGCACGATCGCCCCGATCGTACCGGATTATGACATGTATCATCTCGACGGGATGGGATTCAAGGCCGGTTTGGGTATCGTGAATTTCACGGATGAGTTTAATTTCTACGATCTCGATACGATCGCCGACGTCGCCACCAAACGCGGCAACTATGACTATGAAAGCCGCAACACGATCACCCTCGGCTTTTTCATCACCGCCCCGCTGTATAAAAATCT
>CAZVNK010000248.1:0-417 GCA_964628115.1 uncultured Ignavibacteriaceae bacterium
ACATTTTCAAATATTAAAATCCTTTTTCTTTCTTTAATTTTTTGTTTTAGGAGAAAAAAAAGGGCCGCCGGATGGCGGCCCATGCTTTATGGAAAACGACGTTATGACACGGCTATTTTTTCTTCGCCGCCTTTTCTTTCTTTTTGTCTTTTTCCTTGTCGCTTTTCGGCTTCGCGGTCAGCAATTCCACCATGGACATCATGGCGCTGTCGCCGCGTCGAAAGCCAACACGCAGAACGCGGGTATATCCGGACGGTCGTTCCTGAAACTGGGGAACGATTTCCGAAAAGAGCTTTTTGACGACGTCTTTATTCTTGATGGTTTTGCCCACCTGTCGTCGCGCCGCCAGGGTGTCCTGCTTGGCGATAGTAATGAGTCGATCAACCACTCGCCGCACCTCTTTGGCTCTGGCCTCGG
>CAZVNK010000248.1:427-4948 GCA_964628115.1 uncultured Ignavibacteriaceae bacterium
TCCAAGCCGGACCAGGACTCCGAGGCCCTGCGGCGCGAGATTCGCGAGCATGGCTTCACGGTGCGGAGTCGGCCGGTTGAGCTTTTTCGTTTTAACCTGGTGTCGCATATCCTACCTTACCTTTACGTCTACTTTGCAGACTCCAAATATTTGGAGATATCCATTCCAAAAGACAGATTCAGCTCATCGAGAATGGCGTTGAGTTCGTTGAGCGATTTCCGTCCGAAGTTACGATATTTCAACATTTCCGATTCGGTCTTGGAAACCAGATCCGCCAGCGCTTGAATGTTGGCCGCACGCAGGCAGTTCGATGATCTGACCGAGAGTTCGAGTTCATCGACACGAGTCTTGAGCAGTTGCCGGATGCGAATGGTTTCCTCGTCCTCCTCGTGTTCCTCCTCCATCTCGATTTCCTCATCCATGTGGATAAACAGCTGAAGGTGATCCTTGAGCAGTTTGGAGGCGAACGAAAGCGCATCCTCGGGCGTGATGGAACCGTCGGTGGTAATTTCCAGGAGAAGGCGGTCGTAGTCGGTACGCTGACCGACACGGGTGTTTTCGACTTCGAAATTAACCTTGACCACCGGCGAGAAAAGCGCATCGACGAAAATGGTTCCGGCGGGCGCATCGGGCCGCTTGTTGAGTTCGGCGAGCTGATAGCTTCGTCCGGAGTCGACATCGACCTGCAGTTCGAAATCGCGATCCTCGACCAGTTCGGCGATATGCAGATCGGGGTTGAGGATTTCGATTTCGGGATCGCCCTCAAACATTCCGGCGGTAAGGTTGCCCTTCTTGTCGACCTTGAGGGTCAGGACTCGCATTTCATCGGCGTGCATACGCACCCGCATTTTTTTGATATTCAAAACCAACTGGGTGACGTCTTCGTACAACCCCGGTATGGCCGAGAATTCATGGAGAGCGTCGCTGACGCGCATTGACACGACGGCGGCTCCCTGTATCGATGACAGCAGGACCCGGCGCAGGGCGCTTCCCAGCGTAACGCCGAAGCCACGCTCCAACGGTTCGATAATAAAGCGCGAATAGTTGTCGGTCGCCGAGGATTGATCAGAGACGATCTCCCTGGGCATCTGTAGGCTTTTCCATTTCATATAAACAGCCTCCCACCAGGCGAACACGCCTGCTATTTCGAGTACAACTCCACAATCAACTGTTCGTTGGCGCTGGTCGGAATATCCTGGCGTTTCGGGTATTCCAGCAGTTCGCCTTCCAGGGCGGCCTTATTTACATTGAGCCAGGCCAGCTCGCTGGTGTGTCCCATATCCTTGAGGGATGCATGGATGCAGTCCAGATTCTTGGACTTGTCACGGACCTTGATCTTATCATTCGGTTTGATATGATACGACGGGATATCCACGATCTGTCCGTTGACGGTAAAATGGCGGTGGCGGACGAGTTGGCGCGCCGCCTTGCGCGACGGGGCGAATCCCAGCCGATAGATCATATTATCCAGTCGGCATTCCAGCAGTTGCAGTAAGATTTCGCCGGTGACCCCGACCTTGCGGTCGGCTTTTTCAAAGTAATTATGGAACTGGTTCTCCAACAGGCCGTAGGTGCGGCGCACCTTCTGTTTTTCACGAAGCTGTTTTCCGTAGTTGGACACCTTATAGCGCATCGAATGGCCGTGCTGTCCCGGCGCAAATGCTCGTCTTTCGAAGGCGCATTTGTCGGAAAAACAACGCCGGCCTTTCAAAAAGAGCTTTTCCCCTTCCCGCCGACACAGTTTGCAGTTGGCATCACGATATCGAGCCATGAACTCTCCTCTATCTACTCACGTATTGATCACACCCGCCGCCGCTTGGGAGGGCGGCATCCGTTGTGCGGAATCGGCGTGACATCTTTTATCGCGGTTATTTCCAGTCCGGCCGCCGAAAGCGAGCGAATGGCGGCTTCCCGACCGGATCCCGGCCCCTTGACCCATACTTCGACCTTGCGCAATCCGAGATCGATCGCTTCTTTCGCGGTATTGCTGGCGGCGAGCTGGGCGGCAAACGGCGTTGATTTCTTCGAACCCTTGAACCCCACCGTCCCGGCCGAGGCCCAGGATATGGCTCGCCCATTGGTGTCGGTGATGGTTATGATGGTATTGTTGAACGTCGCCTTGATATGGGCGACACCGTTCGCATCAATTTTGCCGAGTTTCTTTTTCGGTTTTGCTTTCTTTTTCGGATCAGCCACGTTTTACCTCATTATCCTGTTACTTCTTACCCGGCGCCCTCTTCTTGCCAGCCACGGTTTTCTTGGGCCCCTTGCGGGTTCTGGCATTGGTCTTGGTTCTCTGCCCGCGAAGCGGCAGGCCGCGCCGATGGCGCAATCCGCGATACGATCCGATGTCGATCAACCGCTTGATATTCATCTGCACTTCGCCGCGCAGGGCGCCCTCGACCTTGTAACTGTTTTCAATGACATTGCGCAGTTTGGCAACGTCCTCTTCGGTCAGCTTGTTGACCCGGGTGTCCGGGTTGACGCCGGTGGTGGACAGAATCTGCTTGGCAGATGTCATGCCGATACCGAAAATATACGTCAGACCGATCTCTATTCTTTTGTCTTTTGGCAGGTCGACACCAGCAATACGTGCCAAGGTAACCTCCTCATATATTCAACGACTATTTCTTCTAACCCTGACGCTGTTTATGGTTCGGGTTTTTACTGCAAATAACCCGAATCACGCCTTTCCGGCGGATAATCTTGCAGTGTTCACAGCGTTTCTTCACAGATGATCGAACTTTCATAACCAACTACCTTTACGGGAGTACCCGTTCATTTATAGCGATAGATAATCCTTCCGCGCGACAGGTCGTATGGAGACAACTCCAGTGTGACCCGGTCGCCCGGCAGAATCTTGATAAAATGCATTCTCATTTTTCCGGAAATGTGCGCAAGAACCACGTGGCCGTTGTCCAGTTCCACTTTGAACATGGCGTTCGGCAGGGGCTCCAACACCTTTCCTTCTACTTGTATGGTTTCTTCCTTAGCCATAAATCCCTTATACCGATGTTAAAATGACCGGATCACCGTCGGTTACGGCGATGCTGTTTTCGAAATGCGCCGAGGGCAAGCCATCGGCGGTTACGATTGTCCAGCCATCGGGTTTCTGGCGAACTTTATACTCGCCGATATTGACCATCGGCTCGATTGCCAGAGTCATCCCTTTCTCCAGCACCGGTCCGTCATCGGGCGATCCGAAATTCGGAATCTGGGGATCTTCGTGCATCTGCTTGCCGATCCCGTGTCCGACCATTTCGCGCACGACGGAAAAACCGGCGGCCTCGGCCACTTCCTGGACCGCATGGGAAACCTGTCCCAGTTTGTGGCCGGCCTTTGCCTGAGCGATCCCCGCTTCGAGGCTACGGAGTGTCACGTCCATCAAACGTCGTTTCTCCTCGGAGATTTCACCCACGGCGAAGGTTCGCGCCGCGTCGCCATAGTACCCATCCACGATGGCGCCGAGATCGACCGAGACGATTTGTCCCTCGACGATTTTGCGCTTGCCGGGAATCCCGTGCACCACCTCGTCATCTATGGAAATGCATGCCGTTGCCGGAAAACCGTGGTACCCTTTAAAACCCGGAATCGCATTTTGGGAGCAAATGAACTCCTCCGCCATTCGGTCCAGTTCCTCAGTCGTTATACCGGGTTTGAGTTCCCGTCCGATCAGCTCCAGCGTGTCCGCCACGACCTTCCCGGCTTTTTTCATAACGGCGATTTGTGCATCAGTCTTAATTATAATCACACCTACCTGGCTTCTTTCATCACCTTCAGCACGGCGTCGGTGATTTCTTCCAGCGCGCCCTCGGCGCTGATTTCGCGCAGTAGTGACTCATTGCGATAGAATCCCACGATGGGGGCGGTCTGTTTCTGATAGACGTCGAGGCGGTTTTTCACCACCGCTTCCTCGTCGTCGGGCCGCCGCACCAATTCGGGATGTCCGCATTTATCACAAACGTTTTCCTGTTTGGGCATATTCTGCGGATAGTTGTACATGGCTCCGCAATTGGGGCAGGTAAACCGTCCGGACAGCCGTTTGATGACCTCCTCGTCGGAGACATCGAGCAGGATTGCGCTGTCTATTTTCTTCTCGTTGTTGTCCATCATCTTTTTGAGCGCTTCGGCCTGCGGCACGGTTCTGGGAAAACCGTCGAGGACGAATCCGTTGTCGAGCTGTCCCGACTGCAGTTTTTCCTCGATGATGCCGACGATCAACTCGTCGGGCACCAGGTTGCCGGCTTCCATGAATTTCTGTGCCTGTTTACCGAGGTCGGTGCCGTTTTTCACGGCGTCGCGCAGAACGTCGCCGGTCGACAGGTGCAAAATATTGAGTTGTTCACAGACACGTTTGGCCTGCGTTCCCTTGCCTGAACCCGGAGGGCCCAAAAAGATAAAATTCATCAGTACGATCTCCCACGTATACGGCCTTTTTTCATGAAGCCGTCATAGTGCCTCATCACCAGATGCGATTCGATCTGCTGCAGAGTATCGAGGGCCACACCGACAACGATCAGC
>CAZVNK010000249.1:0-4935 GCA_964628115.1 uncultured Ignavibacteriaceae bacterium
GGCGGCGCTGTTGCGAGAGCCGGAGGTATTACTTTTGGATGAGCCGTCGGCGAATCTCGACGAGGCCGGCAAAAAAACGGCGTTCGATGTGATCGCGGCGTATCGGAAAAGGGCGATCGTCGTTATTGCCACCAACGAGAAAGAGGAGTATTCCCTTGCCGACGGGATCTGTCAGCTGGGCGGCTAAAGTCGCGGCGGTGGTGCGCAAGGAGCTGGTTTCCGAGTTTCGCACCCGGTATGCGATCAATGCCATTGTGATGTTTGCGCTGGTGACGCTGACCGTGGTGTCGTTTGCGATGGGACTTTTAACGCCGTCATCGGAGATGATGTCTGCGCTGTTTTGGATTATTCTGTTTTTTGCGGCGATGTCGGGATTGGCGCAGACGTTTATCAAGGAGGAGGAGTCCGGGACGGCGCTGGTATTGAAGCTGTCATCGGACGGGTCGGTGATTTTTTTCGGCAAGTTGCTGTTTAATCTGATCCTGTTGATCGTGCTGGCGGTGTTGATCGTGCCGTTGTTTATCGTTTTTCTCAAAACCGTACCGGCGAACTGGTTGGTGTTTTTATTCGGATTGGGGCTGGGGATACTTGGTCTGGCCGGGGCAACCACGATTGTCGCGGCGATCGTGTCGAAGGCGACGGTGAAAGGGGCGCTGTTTACGGTGCTGTCGTTCCCGGTGCTACTGCCGCTGTTGGTGGCGGTGATCGAAATCACGACAGTGGGATTTTCCGGCGGCGGATTCGGGGATATTTCCGCGCCGTTGCAACTTTTGGTGGCGTATGACGTGGTTATGACAACGTTATCGGTCATGCTTTTTGATTTTGTCTGGCGATTGTAATATTCTATATTAATGATAAGGGTAGCTCGGATTTCTATCATTATGAGGAAACAAAACCGGGATGATGCCGGTTAGCGGATATACAGTATGTGGTGGAAAACAGCAATATTACTGGTAATGTCGGCGGTGATCGTGATGGCGTTCGTGACGGCGTCGCCAATGAATCCCAATATCACGCTGGGGCCGGTCGACGCGTATCGGATTTTTTATTTTCATGTGCCGACGGCATGGGTGGCGTCGGTGGCGTTCGTGGTGGCGATGTACCAGGCGATTCGGTATTTGCGCACGCGGGATATGACGCGCGACGTGCGCGCGGTGGCGGCCAACCGTTTGGGGTTGGTGTTTGCGGTTCTGGCGGTGATAACCGGATCGATTTTCGCCAAAATGACGTGGGGGGAATTCTGGAACTGGTCGGAAATCCGCGAGGTGTCGATTTTTATTCTCCTGCTGATTTACGGGGCGTATTTCGCGCTTCGTTCGGCTCTGCCCGATCCCGAGACACGCGCGACGCTTTCGGCGGTGTTGACGATCATTTTCGCAGTGGCGGCGCTCTTTTTGATTTTCGTTTTGCCACGGGTGTATCCGGCTTTTTCCCAGCATCCGTCGGATACCATTGTCGACAGTGAGGGGCAAATCACGATGGGATCGACAGTGATCGTGATTTTCACCATGTCATTGGCAGTGTTCACGGCGCTGTTTTTCTGGATATATCGCCTGACGGTGCGAATCGGATTGGTGGAACAAAAGCGAAGTTTGGAGTAAAATTATGAGTGCGAACTACGTAGTAATGATAGTGACGCTGGTGATCTGGTTCGGATTGTTCGTGTATTTGTTCTCGCTGGATCGCAAAGTCGCCAAACTGGAAAAGAACGATGAAGGCTAAATATATAATCGGGATTATTATTATCGTCGTGTTCGGCATCTGGGGGGCATCGGCGTTTCTCAACACCACCATTCAATACGTATCCGTGGCGGAAGCCAAAGTGTCTCAAAAGACGGTGCAGGTGGCGGGATTTGTCGATTTCGACGAGGTGAACTACGATATGGACAATCAACGGCTGGTGTTCACGCTGATCGATCCCGAAAATCCCGATGCTTCCACGGCGGAACGAATGCGGGTATATTATTACGGTGTGGTGCCGGGGAATTTCGAGCAGGCAACCTCGGTAATGGTTCAGGGCAGGCCCGGCGGCGACGGATTCGTGGCCGACAAGCTGTTCGTGAAATGCCCGTCGAAATATCAGGGGCAGTTGGAACAGTCAACATAGGATGTGTATATGAGCGTGGAACTTGCCGGCGACGTCGCCATATTCCTTTCGTTTGTGATGGCTCTCCTTGCGGGAGCCGCGTTTTTTATCACCGCGACCGGCCGTCGCAATCTGTTCGCATTCGGAGTGCGGGCGTACGTTTTGCAGATTCTATTCGTGTTCACGGCCTGCGTGTATCTGTTTTATCTGATTTTCACGAATGATTTTCGCATCAATTACGTTTATCAGTACTCGTCGACGACATTGCCGTTCTTTTATATGCTCTCGTCGTTCTGGGCCGGGCAGGAGGGGACGTATCTCTTGTGGCTGTTGTTCAGCAGTTTGTTCGGGTTGGTGATATTGTATCGCGGAGGACGGTACACGACCTGGGCGCTTGGCTTTTATTCGATTATCAATTTATTCTTCGCGGTTATACTGATGAATCTGTCGCCGTTTCGACTGTTGCCGTTTCCGGCCGTTGAGGGGGCCGGGTTAAACCCGCTGTTGCAGGATCCATGGATGGTGATTCATCCGCCGGTGATGTTTCTGGCGTATGCGGCGGCCGGGGTGCCGTTCGCGCTGGCACTGGCGGCGATGGTGCGACGGGACTTCACCGACTGGCTGAAAATATCGTTTCCCTACGTGGTGGTGACGTCGTTACTGCTGGTCGCGGCCAATGTCATGGGCGGCTACTGGGCGTATAAAACGCTCGGCTGGGGCGGTTACTGGGCATGGGACCCGGTGGAGAACACGTCGTTCGTGCCGTGGGTGATTTCGATCGGGCTGATTCACGGCATGCTTGTCGAACGTCGTTCCGGGGCGTTGCGGCGTTCCAATTTACTGCTGGCGTGTTTGACGTTTTTCCTGGTGGTGTACGGGACGTTTCTGACGCGCTCGGGGGTGCTTGCCGATTTTTCGGTGCATTCATTCGTCGATCTGGGAATCAATTCCTTCCTGGTCTTTTTCATGATGCTGTTTTTGGTTATCACGCTGGTGGTGTTTTTCCTGTCGCGAACTACGGAGAAAACGGGACGACCGTTGAATTACAATATTTTCTCGCAGGAATTCATTCTGTTCGCCGGGATGATGTTGATGCTGGTGCTCGGCGCGATCGTGGAATTCTGGTCGTCACTGCCGATGGTCACCCGGTATTTCATGGACAATCCGTCGTCGGCGGATATCGCCACGTATAATTCATTCGCGTTTCCGCTGGCGATACTGATCAGTCTGTTTCTGACCCTGACGCCGTTTATCACGGGGGCGGGAAAGGAAAGCGCCGGTTTGACAACGCGCGCTGGGATATTCGGAGCGATCGGTCTGGTTCTGGCGGTGGTGCTTCTGGTTCTTGACGCGGTGGAAATGCCGCTGGCGGTGACGGTGTTGTTGTATACGGCGGTCATGCTGATTTATGCCTCGGAGGCGCATTTGCGTCTTCGTCTGTTGACCGCGCTGGGAGCCGGAGTTGCGGCGGTAATCGTGGCGATACTGCTGGGTGTCGATTCGTTCGCCTATCTCTTCTTTATCGGGGCGGGAATCGCGGCGGCTGGGGCGCAGGTGCAGACGATCATTCAGTACCTTGGTTCGCGTCCGGAGCTGGTCGGGGGGCATTTGACGCATTTCGGCGTGGGGATCATGCTGGTCGGGATTATCGCATCATCGGCGTTCTCCACCGGTGAGAAGGTCACGCTTCCGCGTCATGAAGAAAAAAACAGTTATGATTACGGCATTACGTATCGCGGGATGGCCGGATCGGTCATGACGACCAACAACGAATTATTGCTGACGTTAAACCGGGGAGACAACAGCCATGAGGCGCGTCCGCATTTCTTCTATGTGCCCCGGATGGAAGCGATGATGAAACGCCCGTATATCGACAAGCATCTGACTTATGATTTGTATCTGTCGCCGCTCGACGTGCAGGAGCTTTCCGATGCCGGCGGTTTGCGTCTGGTCAAGGGGCAGACCGACACGATCGGCGATTACGCCGTGACATTCAACAATTTCGACATGCGCTCCCACGGTGTCGAGGGCGGTATCGCGGTGGCGGCCGAACTCGATGTCAGTCGCGGCGGTGTGACCGAACGGATCAATCCGGTGCTGGCGTCCGGCGATGACGGGATATTCGTATCCGAACCGATTCCGCTGATGAGTGGATCGACGGATTCGGTAAAACTCGATCAGGTCCTGCCGGGGCAGGGGGCGGTAGTCCTGGAAATCCCGGGATTGACGGAAGTCGGCCCGCCCGATCAACTGCTTCTCGACGTTTCGATCAAACCGGGGATCAATCTGCTTTGGCTGGGAACGATACTGATCGCGATCGGTTTGGCATTGGTTGCGGTCGTTCGAATTCGTCGATAATTATTTTCGTTTACAATTTATTTTTTAGACGATTTTGGGGGCGAGGATAATTGTACAATGTATTAATGTGCAATATCCGTTTGTCCGAGCGTCGTATACGACAGGGTAGCATAGATAAATACTGTCCATAATAAACATGTCGTAAAAATGAACAATAGAAAAAATACCGTTGATTTTTGCAACCAAGCGATATATATAGGCGTATAAACTATGCCTTACACATAGTCCCTCCCAGAAGGATGTCGCCGATCACTCGGCGGCATCTATTTTTTTGGGGCAGTTTTCCGGCCCGATCTTCGTCTCCGCAATCGTTGACATGCATAGCCACAAGCGGTATATTTTATTATCAATTATGACAATCTTCAAAGGTCGGATTTCATGCGTTGTATTGGCAAAACCGGTGATGTTATCGTTTTTGATGTTTCAATCCCGGATCGATTGCCGATTGCCAATGCCTTAAGACGCTGACGCGCGGCGGGTCTGAGGACCCG
>CAZVNK010000250.1:0-262 GCA_964628115.1 uncultured Ignavibacteriaceae bacterium
AGCACCGGTAGCGTATCGTGGGCCGCTTTCATGATTGCCGTCCAGATCGGCAGAGCGTTGGTGGAACCGGTTTGATTCCTGCCGATAGAGGTTTTATCGTCGAAACCGACCCAGACTCCGGCGGTAATCTGCGGCGTGAATCCCATAAACCAGTTGTCGCAAAAATTGTCCGAGGTGCCGGTTTTTCCTCCGGCCGGGCGGGTGAATCCCATCCAGCGCGCGCGTTGCCCGGTCCCGCCGGGACTCATAACCGACTGCAACA
>CAZVNK010000250.1:272-2291 GCA_964628115.1 uncultured Ignavibacteriaceae bacterium
GATCGCCATCAAAGGACTCACCATGATATAGGCGGTTTGCGCCGAAAGCACTTCTTCTTTCTGAATCATGGAATTGTCCTCGATCACGTTACCGTAGCGGTCGATAATTTTCATAATAGACCGGTAGGGGACTTTGATTCCGCCGTTGGGGAAAACCGTATAGGCCGAAACCAACTCGATCGGTCGCACCAACTCGGTGCCGATCGCCAATGACGCCACCGGATTGAGATGAGTGGTGATTCCCATTTTCTGCGCGTAAAAGATCGCCTGTTCGGGATGAATTTTCAGCAGTAGTTTGATCGCGATCAGGTTGCGCGACAATTGCAAACCTCGCCTAAGTGTCATCCGTCCCATGAATTCATTGTCGAAATTATGTGGTCGCCAGTCCTTGGCGCCGGGGATTTCGAGTTTGATCGAATTGCCATAGAACACGTCGGACGGGTGATAGCCGTTGTCCATCGCGGCGGTATAGATAAACGGTTTGAATGACGACCCGGGTTGAAGGGTGGCCTGCACGGCGCGATTCCATTCGGATTGTTCGAAATCCTTGCCCCCGACCAAAACCAGAATATCGCCGTTTTCGTTGTTCAGCACGATCGCCGCGCCCTGAATCTGTTTGTACACCTGAATCGAATCGCCGAGACTGTCGGTGGTATCGGGAAGAATCACCGTATACGCCGGTGTTCCGAGACGATAGGTTCGCTCGATTCGGGCCTGAATGGAATCCAGTCGGGTTCGTACCTGCTCTTCGGCCACCTGTTGCAATCCCCAATCGAGTGTGGTCATGACTTTCAGGCCGCCCGAGTATAATTTCTTTTCGCCGTACTTGTTTAATAAATACCGCCTGATCATTTCCGTGAAATACGGAGCGCGGCCGATCTCGGTTTGGGGGGGACTGATCCCGACCGAAAGCGCCTTAAGTGAATCGTATTCCTCACGGGTGATTTTGCCCCAGTCGTGATAGGCATACAAGGCCCGATTGCGAATACCCTCGACCTCCTCCGGATTTTCAAACTGCGAATACCGCCCCGGCCCCGGCAACAGCGCCACCAGAAAGGCGCAATCCTCGACATTCAACTCATCGACTCGTTTGTCGAAATACGTGCGCGCCGCCGCCGCGATGCCGTAGGCCCCGCGCCCGAAGTAGTACTCATTCAGATACATCTGAAGGATTTCGTCCTTGGCGTAGGTTCGTTCCAGCTTGATCGCGGTCATCGCCTCTTTAATCTTCCGCTCCATCGTTTGCTTGCGATTGAGAAACAGCATTCGCGCCAATTGTTGGGTTATGGTCGATGCGCCCTCGGCGATATGCCCCTCGGTGATGTTTACCAGAAAGGCTTTGATAATTCGTTTTGGGTGTAATCCCCAATGATCGTAAAACTTGCGATCCTCATTGGCCAACAGCATGTCGATCAGATACGGCGGCATCTGACTCAACGGAGTAATGACACGATTTTCGTTGAAATATTCCTGCAGGATCGTCCCGTCAGCCGCGTAAATCCGGGTTTTTAACGCCGGTTCGATATTGTGCAGACGATCAAAAGAGGGGAGATCCTCCTGATAAATCACATAGGTGCGGTACCCGACGATTATGCAAAAAACCACCAGCAGGACGCCCAGAATCGCAACCGATCTCCACGCCAACTGCTGTTTGGATTTTTTCTTCTTAACGACGATCATATTCATAAGCTCTATACATCGCGCTTTTATTGCACCAAGTCAAGATAAAATGGCCGACAAATCGACCACTGGTTTTAACGCTTATACGCCTCAGATTAAATTGCACCGTATAAAAATATTAAAATCTTGCCTTTTGAACGGCATTTTCGTATTGTCGCACTGTATTGAAACAAAACATGTTAACCCGAACCGTGACGAGCCGATACATAGAATAAATCCAAAGAGCCATGCAAAAAGAATTTGAACATCAGTGGAACATTATCTCTCGGGGCGCGGTCGAACTGCTTCCCGAAGACGACTTTGCCGAACGCCTGAAAGAGTCGATCAAAAACAACAAAC